>JAHEIW010000366.1 GCA_024639185.1 Deltaproteobacteria bacterium
CGATCTGACGCCGGCGGCCGCTTTAAAAGACCCCTTGCCCGTTCGGCGCGCCCCGTCAGTTGAGCAGCTTTTTGAGATTTTTCATCGCCGCTACGATATCCTGATAGGCCTCATGGAAGCCTTCGGCATATGAGCTTCTTTCTTTGGATTCGCTTTTATTCGCAACTTTAGCCTTCATTTCGGACCGGATGGTTTCAAGTTCTTTCAGGCGTTTTTCAAATTCGATCTGATGGGTTTCGATGATATCTTCAGAAACCATCGAATTGATGTTCTCAACCAGATCATCTGCTTCTGCCAGCACTTTATCGATATCCTGGTATTTTAAAGAATTGCGCATCAAATTTCCTTTCCATCGATGGATTTCAGTCAGTTAACATGCGCCCGATCCGACGTCCGGCATGCTTAGTCACAAGCGCATCGGAGAATAATGCCCCCGGTAAGCTTATCCCCTGCCGCAGGACGGCCCGGCCGCCGATAAATCCGATGCCGCTAATAATCCCCTGCATGACGCGCGCCTCCCCGTCGGTGCTCTCGATAATCACAACATTGTCGGCGCCACTGTCCGGCACGATAGTTAACTATGACCATAATCACGGTCAGCGCGCAAATCAATCTAAGCCGAAGGGGTCACGGGGATTGATTCGTTGTGCTCCTTACAAAAAAAAAGCACGCTTCGATCTGTCATTTAGAGCCTGATGATGAGAAAACCGATTTTCGCTTTGACCCGCAAAAATATGTACCGTCAAGGCAGGTTGTTTACCCGGACGGTCATGATTGAGCGGGCGCTCGTTTTTCGTTTAAATTTTATTTGCACTTTAGAATACCATAGTTATTGTTAGAAATCATTGAAACGAACACCTAAAACTTTAAACTGGAGGTGCATTATGGCTGGATATGTCGTTAATATTGAAAAAGCAACGTTGGGCAACGATAATTTCCGAAAGGTGCTGCACACCGCCGAGCACAGTCAGCTGGTTGTGATGAGCCTGCTGCCGGGCGAAGACATCGGCGCGGAGGTTCACGACCTGGATCAATTCATTCGCATTGAGTCGGGTCGGGGCAAGGTCATTTTAGACGGCAAGGAACACGAAATCGAGGACGATTGGGCCGTTGTCATCCCTTCCGGTGTGGAGCACAATGTCATCAATACGTCAGACAGTGAAAAAATGAAGCTTTATTCCATATATTCGCCGCCGGAGCACGCAGATGGCACCGTACATCCCACCAAAGCCGACGATACCGGGCATGACCATTAATCGTTAGCCGGCCGGGAGCCTCTTGAAATTTAGAAGGCGTCCGCTAAGTTGAAAGCCCGCCACTTATCGACGTCTAAATCGTTTGAGCTCTTCCAGGAACCACAGCCGGCTTTCGATCACAGTCTGGCCCGGGCATTTGATTTGGTAGGGCTGATCGCTCAACAGGCTCTTGGAAGCGCAGTAATCGATAAAATCCTCGCTGGTTTTGATCTTGTCTTTGAAATGCTCATATTTCCTTAAAATATGATCTATGGCCTCGTCAGAGCTGTGCGCCTTGCCGTTTCTGATGAACTTGCAGGTTGAATTCCGAATGTAATTTATCAGATGATCAATTTCTGCCTGCATTTGTGCATCGTCGGCGATGGTCGGCCAAGCAAAAAGCGTGATGAGCAAGACGATGATTGTTTTATTCATTTATGCCAACGTGGATGTGAGATCCATTTATAAGTGTAAAATAAAAAACCAATCGCAAGAATATTCAAACGCAATATTTCAGAAATGATCCCCGCCATTCAAGCTCGCTGATGCATAGGGCGGTCAGCTGCGGATGATTTGCCGGGTCAAAAGCATCCTGTCTGTTTGTAGCTCTCTTTTATTTCACAGCGCCGGTATTATATTACAACACATTTTTAGAAGCTATATAAAAATACATCTAACACTCATTTGAGTCAGATTTTATTCGGAGGCGAATATGAAAGCAGCTAAGAACGTGCTTGGCGGAAACCTTCAATTGTGCTCGATGGCGCCCAAAACCGGCTACTTGCGCACCGGCACATGCGAAACGGGCCCCCGGGATCTGGGGTCGCATGTCGTCTGCGCACAGGTCACGCAGCCGTTTTTGGAATTTACCCGCTCAAGGGGCAACGATCTGAGCAGTCCCATCCCCGGATCCGGTTTTCCCGGTCTGAAGCCGGGGGACCGCTGGTGCCTGTGTGCGCTGCGCTGGAAAGAAGCTTTGGAAGCCGGTGTTGCACCGCCCGTGATCCTGGAGGCAACCCACGAGGCGGTGCTGCGCCATGTATCCATCGAGGATTTAAAGCGCCACGCCCTGTCGGAAAACTGAGGCCGGCGCGGCAAAGCCGCCGGCGAAAAATGCACCCAAATAAGGCTGATTGATGTCGAAATGATTCCGTCCAGATTACTTATGTTTTATGGCGGTAAGCTGCGAGGCAGCAGCTAACTTTTGTTTGCGCAGAAACCACAGCAGTCCTGCCTGGATCAGCAGGCCGATGATCGTCAGACCCGCAGCGGCAGCAAAGGAAAGCCGGTAGGCCCGGGGGTGCGCATAGCCGGCAGATATCAATCCGTCCACGATGGGACCGGCAATCAGGGTGC
>JAHEIW010000367.1 GCA_024639185.1 Deltaproteobacteria bacterium
CTTTTGAACATACCAAGCCTCTTATCAGGTTTATAGCCGTTGTCAAAAAAACGTTCCGATTGCGGAACGTTTTTTTGCTATAACACTTATGCCGCCATCTTTTTTTGCGTTTTTCCGAACAGTATTACCTGAATTTTGCACGAGTCGGAGGCTTTCACATGCAAGGCACTTCAGGACGGGCCTCGACTGAGCTCTGCCGAAGTCAAGCTATAGTCAGCTATGCTTCGCCCTTAACCCGCCCGCCTCGCCTGAGCGCTCGCGATGGCGGGCAGGTAACGCTGCAGATGGAAGCCCCCGGCTCGCCCATCAGGTGAAAATTAATGCGATTGAATGATTTTCATCCACTAGACCTAACGGATATTTTGTTGTACTTCTATAATCTGCTTGAAGTGCTGCCTTTTAAGGTAATCTCAACTTAGCATTAATTTTCATGCAAGATTCAGGTATTATGACAAGCGGTATAAATTCAAATACTCCGCCCGTTGCAGCCTGAATGTTACCGGATCTAAAGTAGCCGACCCAAGCAAAATCGCGCATCAGGAGGATGGCCAGCACCGAGATAACAATCCGATATCTTTGGGCAAAAAATATCGGTTAAGGAATGCCTCTCAATTCCGGTGGATAAGGGGGCGTGACGACCAGGCGATTTTGACGGTTGAGGCGGACACTGGTTTGTCGCTGCGCTGAGTACCACATGCCCAGGCGGTCGCCACCAGGGCCCAAAATCCATGCACCTTGAGGTCTTATCAGCTGGACATAATCCATCCGGGTTGTCCATTTTTGTAAGATAAATTTGGAAAAATCGATCTGTTGCCACAGCTTGGCCCGTAGCATGTAATTGGGATGAATTGCAATGATGGCATCCGGCACACCATGCAGCCCGCTATAATAATACGTGTGGTCCGACAACACCTGAGACTTCTCGAACAGTTGGGTGATGTCATGACTGGACTGCAACTTCCCATAATTGGAAGTGCTTGCACAGGAACAAAGCAGCCCGACAAGCCCCAGCAAAATCATCACGCGGGGCCATGGCCGCATATTTCTTGCCGATATTTCAACATTTTTCTTTTGTATTTGCCAAATGTCAGATAACATGCGGTCTCTTCCTAAAGTGCTTTTGAAGCACTTCGACTCAGGTTAATGACACCATATGAATGTTTGATTAAGAGTAGCATTTTCGTACATCCTGTCAAGAGGCAACTAAAATCGATTCAGCCTCTGGCGTGGTATACAATTGGAATCGCTGCCGGGCGGAATATATTGACAGTCGGCCGGCAACCGGTTAATTTTGGAAAATCGGACACTGTCGGGTAACGACACTTTTAACTCAGATAGGACAGGTATAATGCTTGACAAACTAAAACCCAAGCTGACGACTTTTGGCAAATGGACCATCATTGTTTTGCTGGCTTTTATTTTAATATGGCCGCTGACAGTTGGAATTTACTGGGGCGTGTATAAAGTCTTTACCGCCATAGATGCCACCCGGTTCCCCTGGCACGGCTCAAAAATACATTCCGTTCTTGATCAGGTTAAACCGGATTCAGCTGAAGTAAAAAAGGGGATGGTGCTCAGTACGGCTATCAGCAACCGGCTGGAAGAAGAGATGGCGTCAACTTTTGGCTGGTCGGTCAATGATTTGATGGTTTCTCCGACACGCTGGCTTGATAACCGCGCCAATCGGCAGCGGGGCGTTATTTTTGCTACCCGGATGCTGATTAACTTTTTTTCAACCAATCTGGCGAAGTACGGCAAGGTTGATGCTGAAAATGCTGCTCTGAAGGACGCCCGTGAAAAATATTTTGCCTTTAGCGAGGCGAGCTGGTGGTTTCCATCTACGGAAAGCCAGTATCGCGAAGGCTTTGAATTGCTGCGCAAATACGAAGACGAACTGGCTGTCGGCAAGGCGATTTATAACATGCGTTCAGATGATATGTACAATATGCTCACTTTTATCATTGGCAGCCAGGTTCTGGACCAGCCTCTCGGGCTTTTGGTCCAGACCAACGATGAAGTGCCGTATACCAAGCTGGATGACCGCCTATACTATACCCAGGGCGTCATGCTTGTACTGAGGGATTTTCTTCGATCTTTTGTTGAGCTTTACCCGGAAATAAAGGAAAAAGGTGGCGAAGAAAATGTGCGCATTGCATTTCGGGATATGGAACAGATTTGCACTTTTGATCCCTTGATTGTTCTAAGGGGGGATCATGATTCGATTACCGCCGACCATCGTGGCAAGGTGGCGCGATATTTGATCTCATTCCGAGAACGCATAAACGATCTGGCCCAATCCATCCGTAGATAGGCAAAACCCCAATTGATTTGTAACTCAATTGGGGTTTTAGTTATCAGTTATTTGTTAATCGTTAATAGTTTAGAAGGGATGACGGGCTGCAATCGAATTCTAATAACAATTAACCAATAACCAATAACACCGAATTGAGCGTCTTGCGCTCAATTCGGTTCTAGTAGTATTTTATGCCGACACCGTAGTAGTAATAGGAATCGCCGTCAGACAACGCCTTGCACCACATGACCTGGGCCCGGTAAACATCATGTCCCGATGAATAGGGTGAGTTTTC
>JAHEIW010000041.1:0-8186 GCA_024639185.1 Deltaproteobacteria bacterium
GGTTCTAGTAGTATTTTATGCCGACACCGTAGTAGTAATAGGAATCGCCGTCAGACAACGCCTTGCACCACATGACCTGGGCCCGGTAAACATCATGTCCCGATGAATAGGGTGAGTTTTCAATTCCGATAAAGATATCCGACCCGACCGCCGGGGAAAAATCTGACTCAAAATACATGCCGCTTCGGCTATAGTTGTACATCCGGCCTTCATAATATTGACCGGACGGATAATTTTCAACCAGGATCGTAGCTTCATGTTCAAACCGGGGAGTATCTCTTTTTTCCGGATTCGGGTCCATATTCGGGTCCATTTGACACCCTCCGCCAAAGCGAATCTGTGGCTGTCACAGAAGATAACCGTTAGCGCCCGCAATTTTCGTTTTCAACAATTTGCCGAATCGACTACAATGGTCACCATCTATAAAAATTTCTGCAAGATGGGTGGATCCCTAATGACAGACTAAATGCCGATGTAAATGGCAAACGCCACGAAAATTAAAAGGGCACTGACGACGGCTAGGAGCAATGAAATAAGACTCTGTTGCATACGCCAAATTCTCCAATCGGGGTTTTCCTCAGGGAACCAATCGCCTTTTTGATTAGCATAAAGCGTGCCTAACTGATGATTTGTTCGAAAAATTTGTCGATAATCTACAGATGCGGCTGTTGCGCCAGAGCTGGGTCATCATTCAGGCACACCGTTTGTGGAAAATTTTCCATATAAACTGGGCAACAGTTTTCCTATGATTCTGTCAGATGCTGGCGGTATAATCAGAATTTAACGTCATGCAGCAGAAAATGAAATACATGGATCGGATCGATGCGGGTAAGAAGATTCAAAAGTGGCGAGATGACAATTCCCAATGGACGAGGGTGATTCACCATGAATCACCCTCTGAGCATTGGGTGACAGTGTGTTAACACACTGTTATGGTTTTTATCGGCCTTTATACGCCAAACTTTACCGCTTTTTGGCGCGCCTGCAAGCTGAGCGCCCTGTATGAGCTCATCTTCGCCGACCTGGCAATTTTTGGCACACGGGATTCATACGGTGAAGGGAACTTCCTTATTTTCCTGAGCAAAAAAAAGACAAGTCTCTTGTGGCGCTCGGTTCGGTCTGGCTGGCACTTGCGCTTCAAACCATCTGGTTGTTGCCGGCCCTGGTCGAGCGAATCCAGTGGGTTGAACAGGGCCAACAGCTGCCGTCATCATCGCTGCATTCGATTTACGTCGGCCCGGAGGCCTTGAAAATCCTAACTCTTGCTGTCTATGGTTTTCAGAATATTTACCAATCAACTTTTCCAGGAACAAAAGTATAATTTCTGGCCGGTTGATTGTTAAGACGGTCGGTCGGTCCTTTGGTCGAACCGACGGTCAGGACGATTTTTTCAGTATCCTGCAATAATTTTTCCTTTTTGTCGCCCTCAACGCTGAAGGTTAAATGCGCGCCCCACATATCCACAGTAAATAAGTCTTTTTGATGTTTTAACCGCTGGACACCGGTTTTGTCCGTAATCGAAAGCCACAATTCCGACTTGCCATCCTTGACCTGTTCCAGCTCTAAAATAGTCTGATCGTCTAGATAGATATGCACATAATTTTCATGATCTAGGATTTGATAATATTCCAGATTAAATTGCACCGGTGGTTTTTTGTTGCGATTCAATACAAAATAGCTGTCTGCGCCAAAAAGTATGAATTTAGTTTCTTTGACACGCCGCAGACGCGAATCATCCGGAGTTGCTTGCGCGTTAAACCGCATACCCGGGTGCAGGTTAACGGCCAGTTGACTGAAATGCAGCTTTTTGATCAGAGATGCGACCCCCAGCCGGTCATTTTTATGAATATCAAAATACAACGCGACCATTGAATCGGCTTGATTTACATAATCGTAGTGATAACCGATCAGGGACTGGGGGCTGCAGGATTCCCCGGGAAGGGCCATTTTTATTGCACCTGAAAGTCCGCCGCTCATAGGACCGGCCAACGCACCGGCCAGGGTGGCCAATTTTTGCATGGCGTCTGTGTATTCTTCATCTTCCACACATTCATAATATCTTTTCAAGCTGTGTCGCTGCTCGATATGCGCAACGGCGTAAGCCACCAGCGCTTCCAGTTCGTCATCGTTATCCAGCGAGTCGAAAAGGGCAGTGGTGACGATGATTTTGCCGGTGGGGATTGCAAAGGCATTAATTTCATCGCTGGCGGCCAGGTAAAAACCGTAATGGTAACCCAGCAGTTTGACCGGCCAGTTGTTAAGCACCGTTTCGCCGATCGCAGACAGATGCGACTGTTTCGCTGATTCCTTTTCGATGGGCTCGTAATTGCGCAATCGCATCGACCATTCTGCCTCAATAGCTTTTTCTACCGCCAGATCCGGCAGATAAACGGCTTTTTTAAAGCAAAAACCGCTGGGTCGATACCCTTGTTGATCTGCGTCCTCGCGTTTCATCCGGGCCATAAGGGCTGGATCGCTGAAATGGTTACATGACCAAAGATGATAAAGCTTGCTTGAGGGATCCAGGACAACGTACAGATGATTTTCGTCTCCGAGGGTTTCAAGTAAAATGGTTTGAATGCCCTGGGCGGTTGTTTGTTTAAGCAGTTTGGGACTGAATTCGAACCGAATGGTTCCGGTGCCCAGAATGGGATGGGACAACTCCAGCGCGATCTCTGATGATTCGAAGCTGACGTTGATTATTCTGGCGTTTAGCTGTTTGTCCTGAAAAAATAGCCTGCTGATGGTTTTTTCATAAAAGAACTCGATACCCTTGTGCCGGCCAAACCCGAAATTGAGTTTATTCAGCTGAGGCATAATCAATATTTCTTTGTTCATGACAGCGCTGGTAATTTGAGCGTTTGACGCCGCGTTTAGAGAAACCCGGGCATTGCCGATTATCGGCCAGATCCAACTGGCACAGATGATCACCAGAGTCAAGGCGAGGTTACACGTTGGGTATTTGATTTGCACGATGTTAACTCCAGCTGCGTAAAAAGGTTGCCTGTTGACGGTTAGAAATGCTTTCAGATATTACCGGTCATGTCTAAATCCCCTGAGCACCATCTACGGTATGCAGACCCGAATTAACACTCGGCTCGCCTGGACAGCCTCAACACAAAAACCCACCTCTCTATTGCAGAAATGGGTTCGGTGCAATTATGATATGGGCGTGGCGCAATAGGGGCAAAAACAATTATCAGATATCATCATAAGAAATGCCGGGCTGCGGGTCAAGGGCGGTTTACGCTTTTTTACCGTTAGGAACGCGGTTGACATCAAATGGTGCCGGCAAATTTTTTGTTTTTTCAATTACCTGGATCAATGCTCCAGGAGTTCTCGGGCGTGAGCCAGGGTTTTACGGGTTATTTTCTCCCCCCCCAGCATGCGGGCGATTTCTTTAAAGCGGTCCGAATCACTTAGCAGCTGAATTGATGTGCGCGTCCTGCCGGATGATACGGTTTTCGAAATTCGAAAATGTTGCCTGCCAAATTTGGCAATTTGCGGCAGGTGGGTAATACAGATCACCTGATGGTGTTTGGCAAGTGCGGCTAATTTTTTACCCACCGCTTCGGCGACCCCACCGCCAATACCGGCATCCACTTCATCGAAAACCACCGTTTCGACTGAATCGCTTTTGGCCAAAAGCGCTTTGAGCGCCAGGATAACCCGGGACAGCTCACCGCCGGATGCTATGCTGGTGAGTGCCTTGAGTGCCTCCCCGACGTTGGGAGCGATCAAAAAGGTGGCCCGATCGATACCGGTTTCAGTGATCATGCAATCATCAGCTGTCAGGTGGAAATCGGTCTTTTCATCTGCCGTTATGGGTTGCAGCGCCACGCTGAATTTGGTTTTGGCCATTTTCAATGTGGATAGTTGATCCATGACCTTTGTGGCAAAACCTCTGGCTGCTTTTTTGCGTTTGTGCGACAGCTTTAATACGAGCTCTTTAAGCTGGGTGTGTAATTCGTTCGCCTGTGCTTGGGTCTTTTGGATTTGATCGACAACATTGTCAACACTGGCCAGTCCCTGCTCGATGGATTTGCTTTTGGCGATGACGGCATCCAATGTGCCGCCGTATTTGCGTTTGAGTTTGTTGAGTGTATCAAGCCTGTCCTCGACGGCCTCCAGCCGTTTATCATCCATCTGAATTGAATTGAGGTAGTTTCGCAGTCCGTCAATCAAATCCTCGATTTGATAAGTAGCCTCAGACAGGTTTTGGACATTGGGCTTCAACTGTTCATCGATCTGGCTGATTTTAGTCAGCTCCTTGTTCACGGCCACCAATTTCTCAATGACCGAGCCCGGTGCGCTGTAAAGGGACTCGATACTGTTATAAACGGTCTGATAAAGGGTTTCAGCGTTTTTTAATCGCCTTCTTTCCTGTTCAAGATCCTCATCTTCACCCAAAAGGGGGTTGGCGCTGGTGATCTCCTTGAGCTGAAACGTCAGCAATTCCATGTGTTCGGCCTGCCGCTCCGCGATAGCGTTTAATTCTGCTATTTTTTTCAGCACGGCCAGTATTTTTTGAAAACGCTCGCTGACGGCTTCGCGTAAAGGCAGGAGGCCACCAAATTGATCGAGAATGTAAAGATGCTGTTCTTCTTTTAGCAGCAACTGATGAGCATGTTGGCCGGAAATACTGGCTAAATTTTCGGTGATGGTATGGAGCAGCTGAATGGTGGCCATACGGTTGTTCAGATAGACCCTGTTGGTGCCGTTGCGTGCAATGATCCGTCTGACCATCAGGCCTTCCGAAGGGTCATAACCGTGTCGGGTCATGATGCTGGCGACGTGACTTGCAGCCGATAATTCAAAAAAGGCTTCCAGCTCGGCGCTTTCAGCGCCACTGCGGACCAGGTCGGTCGCAGCGCGGCTTCCCAGCAACAGGTTGACCGCATTGAGGATAATTGATTTGCCGGCTCCGGTTTCACCGCTGAGTATGGTCAGGCCATCGGAAAAACCGATTTGGAGATCATCGATAATGGCAAAATTCCGAATGGCAAGCTCTCTAAGCATGAATGGATTAATCGAATCGGGTTAACTGGAATCACGCGTGTATCTATGAACAACGGTCTGTGACCAACCATTGTATGTCGGTCCCGGAAATATCATTGCCAGCGGCCGAGATAAACTTCAAAGATTTATGGCATAACCCCAAAAGTTTGTAAAGCAGATTGATGGTATAGTCAATGATACGATATCTATCTGAAATGATGATATTTTTTATATCGCCCGCTGTCAGAGAAAACGTAATGGTAAGCGCTGTTTGAGCTGTCAGCGCCTGAGACAGTGTAAATCCCAACAAACCCCGTAGCACATGATTTGCTTTATTTTGGATATCCGGTGATAGCGCGGATACGTTCGTACAGTGGTTTCAATCGCCGATACATTTTTTTGTAAACATCATGGTAAAGGGCATTATAAAGCGCATGATTTTTTTGATCAGGCGCAAAGACCTCGCCAATGTGGGTCATGGCCGCTACGGCCGCCTTAAAATCCGGATGCAAGCCCAGACCCACGGCGGCATCGACGGCTGCGCCCAGTCCCGAGGTTTCGTAAACATGCGGTTTGGCAGTCGGCAGACCAAAAATATCGGCTGTCAATTGAAGGGCACTGCGGCTCTGGCTGCCGCCTCCGGAAACCCGCAATTCGGTTATCGGAATTCTGGTGCGCCTTTCAATCCGTTCCTTGCCTTCGCGCAGGGCATAGGCCAACCCTTCTAAAATGGAACGGTACAGATGGGCGCGTGTATGAATGTCTCCGAAACCGATGACGGCGCCTTTGGCCTCGGGGCCCGGCATTTTGAGGCCTGGCGTCCAGTAGGGCTGGAGCATCAATCCCATTGACCCCGGAGGAATGGCATCCACCAGCCGATCAAAAAGGGTTTCTGGTGCAATTCCCTGACGGGCGGCTTCCTGCTGCTCAATTTGGCCAAATTGTTCCTTATACCATTCGACCATCCAGTATCCGCGGTAGACTTGAACCTCAATGGTGTAATGGCTGGTCACCGCTGACGGATAGGCGGGCAATAACATGATGGGCTCGATATATTTTTTATGGGTGACGTTGATGGTGGCGGTCGTTCCGTAACTCAAACAGCCGACAGATGGTTGTAGGCTGCCGGAACCGATTACCTCGCAGGCCTTGTCTGCGGCCGCAGCAATCAGCGGCAGGCCCTGCGGAATCCCTGTTTCACGGGCTGCAGCCGCGGTGATTTCTCCGAGCGGCTCTGCCGGTTGAACCAGATCCGGCAGAATGGCCGGATCAATCCCTTTCAAAACGCGCCATTTCCAATCCCAGCCTGCCGACCAGCGCAGGCGCTTGTAGTCAAACGGAATGAACGCCACCTGGCAGCCAACTGAATCAACAAATTTTCCGGTCAATCGATAGGTCAGGTAGCCGGATAACAGTAAATATTTATGGGTTTTTTTCCAGATCTCGGGCTCGTAGGTGCGGATCCAGTTGGCTTCAGCTTCCTGCTGAAGATAGACAACGGTGTCCGTCAGGCGGGCCAATTTGAAAATTACCCCCCAGGGGCCGCTGACCGGTGCCAGACCGTAGGTTTTACGCTGATCAAGCCACATCATCGCCGGCCGCAGGGGCCGGCCGTCTTTGTCAACATTGACGACGCTGCCGCGCTGGGTCGTCAAAGCGACTCCGGCAACCCGATCTTTATCGATATCGGGATGCTGCCAGAGGCGCTGACAGGCTTCGACCAGGGCCTGCCAGAAAATTTCCGGGTTCTGCTCCGCCCATGTCGGCTGCTTCGAAAAATAGGGGACAAACGTCACCGCCTCCTTGGCCAGCAGTTTTCCGGCTGCATCAAATATCAATGCTTTGAGGCTCTGGGTGCCGTTATCAATGGCAAGGATCAGATCTTTTGTGGGCATAATTAAAAAAAGTTGGAGTGATGGAGTGGTGGAGAGTTGGAGTACTGGCTGGCAGTCGCCCCCCTTTATCGCTTACCGGGTTTGTATTACTCCAGTACTCCAACACTCCAGTACTCCTGCATCAATCTACCAGGGGGGTAGGTTTGCCCCACAGGTAAACCATTTGAAATTGGCATTTTCAATATTTTAGAAAGCATCCTTTGCCCGGGCGATCTCCTCAACTGCCCCCATGACGATCAAGGTTGTACCGGTTGCCAGCAGGCGGGTGGGTGAGGGGTTAAATACAATATCGTTGTCGTTGTCTTTGGCGCCCAACACCAGCAAATCATAACGCTCTTTTAATCCGCATTCGCGGATTTCTTTTTGGTTGAACTTCGAGTTTTGCGAAACCCTTAATTCATGGATCCTCAAATTGCCTTTGCCGCTGCGCAGCATATGATCCAAAAAATCCACCGCGGTAGGTCGAATCATTTCAGAAGCCATGCGCAGGGCACCGATTGCATTGGGGCATACGACGGCATCGGCGCCGGCCTTGATGAGTTTGGGTTGCAGTTGCGGGTTGGACATGCGGCTGATAATACGCAGCCCGGGATTGAGCATACGGGCGGTCATGGTCACATAAAGATTGTCTTTGTCGGACGACAAGGAGATAACGATTCCGGCGGCGCGTTGAATTCCGGCCTCAATCAGCTTTTCATCTTCGGTGGCATCCGCATGGATAAACAACAGATCACAAATTGCTTTGCAGCGCTCGATTCTTTCCGCATCTGTTTCGATGAGCACCGTCGTTTCGTTGTTTTTGCACAGTTCAGAGATGACACCGCTGCCGGTTTCACCACCGCCGCAGACAATATAATGATCGTCTAATTTATCAATTTGTTTTGCCATTCTTTTTTTCCTTAAAAAGCCTGATAGTTCACCTTCCAAAAATAAGGCGGTCAGGGAACTGATACCGTACAGGATGACGCCCATACCGAAAGTGATTAATACCATCGTAAAAATTTGGGCTGTATCGTTTCCGGTAACCGCTATGACTTCGCCGTAGCCGACTGTGGTCAGCGACACCACCGTCATGTAAACACAATCCAGGAACCGGGGTTCGCCATCAAAAATAATGTAATAGCCCGTGCTGCCGGCCATAATGACCACAAAAATTAATGCCAGCAAATAATAGAGTCGTTTGCGGATGCTCATAATCCTGAAACACCGTCTTTCGGAAATTGCTTGGTTGACAGCCTGTGTTCTTAATGCCACGCTCGCTGCCAAATTTCAAGTTCTCATCTATTTTCATGC
>JAHEIW010000041.1:8286-32640 GCA_024639185.1 Deltaproteobacteria bacterium
AAGTTCTTTACAAAGCTGCAAGCATGCTTTACTCTAAACGCATCGTGCCTTCCTGACTGTTGAAACCCGGAAATTATTCAAATTAAACCTTAAACGTCAAGTTGCCCCCGTTAAACTATCAGCGCAACTTTGCCGGCAGCGAGGTTGTCATGCACAAAGAAATCCCGCTGGTTATTGCGACCGGAAACCCGGGAAAGGTTTTAGAAATTGAAGATTTGCTGTACGGCTTTCCGATTCAGATCAAAAGCCTATCTGATTTTGGACCGATTCCGGAAACAGAAGAAGATGGCGAAACCTTTGAAGAAAATGCCTATAAAAAAGCAAGCTTCACCGCTAAAATACTGGGTATACCGGCCCTGGCCGACGATTCGGGTCTGATGGTGGATGCATTGGCGGGTGAGCCCGGTGTTCGATCCGCACGATATGCCGGCTCGAATGCGACGGATCAACAACGGGTAGCTAAATTACTCAACGCCATGCAGGGTCAAACCAACCGCAAAGCAGCTTTTGAATGTGTTATTTCAATCGCTGTTCCCTCTGGCCCGGCCCTCACCTATGAGGCCCGCTGTGAAGGGCTGATTGCCGAAGCGCCTGCCGGGAATAAGGGATTCGGTTACGACCCCATTTTTTTCTATCCATCGTTAAATAAAACGTTCGGGCAGATGACCCTTGCTGAAAAACGCGATGTCAGCCACCGCGGTAAAGCCCTGAACGAACTGCGCCAGGAGATGGATAAAGTTTTGATCTGGATTCGAAGGCACATGCCTTCGGAAGAAAAATTTTTATACCAGCTTAATTCGGAGGAATGAGATGATTGCTGATCTGATCAAGGCCAATAGGAGCTGCCGCCGATTCTATGAGGAACAGCCGATTGATTTAGAGACACTGGAAACGCTGGTTAATCTGGGGCGGCTGTCGGCTTCGGGGGCTAATTTGCAACCCTTGAAATACATTCTGACCTGCCGGCCCGCTTTAAATGCGGAAATTTTTGGCTGCCTGGGCTGGGCCGCCTATCTGAAAGACTGGCCCGGGCCGGAACCTGGAGAACGACCTGCGGCTTATATAGTGATTCTGGGCGATCGCAATATCAGCAAAGAATTTGGGGTAGACCACGGAATTGCCGCCCAGTCGATATTACTGGGCGCCAGAGACATGGGGTTGGCAGGATGCATGCTCGGCTCCATCAATCGCAAAGATTTGCGAAGTCTGCTCAATATCCCGACGCATCTTAAAATTTTATTGGTGCTGGCGATCGGCAAACCCAAAGAAGAAATTGTGCTCGAAGACGTTGGGGCCGATGGCAATATACGTTACTGGAGAGACGATCAAGGGGTCCATCATGTACCCAAACGTTCGCTGTCGGAAATCATCGTTGTTTCGCACGCAACCTAAATATCGCAGAATTAAGGGCTGAACCGTCATCGACGGCCTGTTTTGACCATCCGGCTTATCAGTGTTAGACTAATGATTACAACTTGAATTATTCAACAAAGGAGAAAGGGCATGGGACCTTTTAAAGATTGTATCGACATCGTAACGGAATTGGGCGGAATCACAGATGTGAAAGCCGCACAACAGGTATTTAAGGATACGATCGATGCGGAAAACCTGGCTAAATTCAAGCGCATTCAGAATGCGGACGTTCTTAAAAAAATTGCCAATGCCATCAAGCTCTGTGAGCCCGACGCCGTTTTTATCGATACAGGATCGGAGCAGGACCGTCAATTTGTCAGAGAGCTCTCGCTAAAAAAAGGCGAAGAATCACCGCTGCCCATGAAAGACCATACGATTCATTTTGATCTGAGAGAAGAGCAGGGCCGCATTATTGACCGGACCTTTTACATCCACAACCCAGGTGAAGAGGTCAGTTCGCTGGCCAAGAAAAAAGATCGGGCTGAGGTGCTGGAAGATATCAGGGAAAAAATGACCGGCATCATGAAAGGCAAAACTATGATGGTCGGATTTTTTTTAAGGGGTCCGGTGGGCGCACCGGCATCCAATCCGGCGCTTGAAATCTCCAGCTCGACTTATGTCATGCACAGCGCGGCCATTCTTTATCGCAATGTATATGCCGATTTTGATCAGGAAATCGATAAACTCGGACATTTCTATGCCAACATCCACAGTGAAGGCTTGAACCGGCCCGAAGATTTGCCCAATGCCCGGGTGTACATGGATCGCAGCCATCTGACGACCTATAGCTTTAACTGTACCTATGCCGGTAACACCCTGCTGATGAAAAAGGGCAACCATCGCTTTTCGGTGGATCGCTCCGTGTATGTAAAAAAAGGCGAGCAGATTGCCGAGCACATGTTTATCACCGGCATTGAGGGGCCCGGCGGGCGCATCACCTGGATGGTGGGCGCGGCACCCAGCGGCTGCGGCAAGACCACCTCGGCGATGGCCGGTGATCATTTTGTCGGGGATGACCTGGCGCAGATGTGGATTGCAGATGATGGCACCGTGCGCTCAATCAATCCTGAGTGCGGAATTTTTGGTATCGTCGAAGATGTCAACTGGGAGGGCGACCCTTACCTGATGAAATGTTTGCGTCAAGAGGGCACTGAAGTCATCTGGTCCAACGTGCTCATCGATGAAAATGGGGTTCCCCAGTGGACCGGTAACGGGGAAGAGCCGCCGGCGGTCAAAGGCACCAATTTCCAGGGCCCCTGGGAACAGGGCATGGTAGACCCAGACGGCAAACCCATCCCCATGTCGCATCCCAACTCCCGTTGCACCCTTTCCAACAGTGCTCTGGAAAACTATTCGGATAAAAATGAGGCCGGTGAGGGGGTTGAAACCCGCGTTTTTACTTACAGCGGTCGCGATAGTGACACCATGCCGCCGGTCTGGGTGTCGAAGAATCCTGATGAAGGCGTGGTGATCGGCGCCTGCATCGTATCTGCGGCCACGGCCACTGAAGTTGGGGCCACCGGTGTTCGACGGCAACCGTGGGCCAATGCACCATTTACCCCTGGGTCATTGGGCGAATATATGGACGCGCAATTTGTATTCTTCAACAGTGACAAAATTGACGACGATAAACGACCGATTCTGGCAGGGCTCAATTATTTTCTAACTGATGAGGCCAGAGGCGGCAGTTCCAAAAAATTACTCGGTGAAAAAAAAGATGTTAAGGCCTGGATGGCCTGGCTGGATCGACGTACCCACCATGAGGTAGATGCCATTGAAACGCCCATTGGTTATTTGCCCAAGTATGATGATCTAAAGCGGCTGTTTAAAGAACGGATCGACAAAGCATATCCGCAAGACCTGTATGCCAAACAGTTTTCATTGTATATTGATAATATCGTTGCGCGCATCGACCTGCAACAAGAGGCTTACAGCAAAGAGCCTCATATTCCCCCGCGCTTTTTTGATATTCTCAAAAAACAACGCACGGAACTGATGTCGCTTAAAGAAAAATACGGGCCGATTGCAACCCCGCAGCAGCTTGAAAATAATAAATCATCATAAACCTGACCTCATTTAAGCCTAAATTGAGCGTTTCAAATTTTACAAATGGAAGAACATTTTTATTCTTGACGAATTCTGTCGATTTAAATTTTTCGCCGCTTGCCACAACATTGAATAAAACTAAGGAATTGCGGCAAAAGTGGCTGTAGAATAAAACGTTCAAATATCCTAACATTTTATTACAACCACTAAAAATTTGAAACCCTGCGGGATTGCCGATCATACGGCATCTTCCTTGTAGCTGCGGCAACCTCGACAATCGCTCAACTTAGGTTACAATAACCACGAAGCTCACGAAGGATACGAAGTCAAAATCTTAAAATATTGACATCTATCTTCGTGGTTCTTCGTGTGCTTTGTGGTGAATGGGAATGCCCGATTTGAACCTGCCGATCCAACAATCCACCATTAAAGTCATATTTAGCCGTCGCATGCTGGTGGCCCTTTTAATGGGGTTTTCCGGCGGGCTTCCGCTGTTGCTCACATGGGGGGTATTGCAGGCCTGGATGACGGAAAAAGGCGTTGATTTAACCTGGATTGGTATGATTGCCTTGTTTCAGATTCCGTATGCCTGGAAATTTTTGTGGGCCCCCTTTTTAGATCGTTTTGTGCCGCCATTTCTCGGACGTCGTCGCGGATGGCTTTTCATCGCCCAGATAGCGTTAATGGCCGCCATTGTGGGGCTCGGATTTTCAGACCCGGTTAACAAGACCGGGCTGATGATTGCGGCCGCAGCTCTGGTCGCCTTTTTCAGTGCCACCCAGGATATTGTCATCGACGCTTATCGGCGCGAGGACCTGGCCGATGAAGAGTTGGGTCTGGGTTCTTCGATGTACGTTTATGGTTACCGGCTGGGCATGCTGCTAGCCTCCGGCGGGGGCCTGATCATGGCCGATCACGTCTCCTTTTCCCACGTGTATTTTATCATGTCCCTGTTCATGCTGCCCGGTATTATAACGACACTGCTGACGCCAGAGCCGGCGGCTTTGGCCGGCACACCCCAAACCCTGAAGGAAGCCGTGGTTGATCCGTTTGTTGATTATTTCAGCCGTAATGCCGCCATCTGGATTTTGGTTTTTATTTTGCTGTATAAAGTTGGCGATACCATGGCCAGCGGTATCACCATGCCATTTTACCTGGAGACGGGATTTTCGAAAACTGAGATCGGTACGGTCGTCAAATTCTTCGGAACAGCAGCAACGCTGATCGGTGCGTTTCTGGGGGGTGTATTGCTGCTAAAGCTGGGAATCAACCGCGGCCTATGGGTTTTCGGGATCCTGCAGGCATTATCAACAGCCGGTTTTGCCATTTTGGCCCGAATCGGTTATAACATCGCCATGCTTTCGGGTGTGATTGCTTTTGAGAACCTGAGCAGCGGAATGGGCACCGCCGCCTTTGTGGCCTTTATGGCCAGTATTACCAATAAAAAGTTTACTGCCACCCAATACGCTCTGTTGACAGGTATTATGGGTCTTTCCAGACAGCTGGCCTCCTCGGTGACCGGTTTGATGGCCAAACATATGGGCTGGCAAAGTTTTTTTATTTTTTGCACCCTGATCGCCATTCCCGGTATGTTGCTGCTTTTTAAAATTGCGCCCTGGAATTCGCAACCGGCTGACGAGGGCGTTTAACATTGGGGTGATGGAGTAAAGTCAATTGCGGATTTTAGATTGCGGATTGCAGATTGAAATCTTAACCATGCATGCATTTAAAATTCCGAAATCCGCAATCTGCATTCCGAAATATTTTTTGCTCCAACACTCCACTACTCCGGCAGCAAGGTGCTATTGCAATAATTTTTAAGGCCAAAAAGATGTAGCCCACATATTGAGACCGAAGGACACCATGCCCAAAAAGCAACAAGACCATAAAACCCTTGAACGGGTACAGCAGCTTCAGGAAAAAAGAAGACAAATCCTGGAGTTACCGCCCCAAAAAGCCCTTGCTCGAATTTTAGAAGATCAACAGCCGGCGGCCCTGGTGCACTCGTTTCCGGAGCAGGACCTTTACTTGCTGGTCAATGAAATCGGAGCGGAAGATTCACTGCCGCTGCTTTCACTGGCAACCGACAAACAGTGGGAGCACATTGTTGATTTGGAGACCTGGCAAAAGGACCAAGTTGACATTAATGCTGTAACACGCTGGATGAATTTGCTGCTGGAAGCCGATTCAGAGCGATTTATCAACTGGCTCTTAAAAGACCAGCTTGAATTTATGGAGTACTATGTGTTTAAAAACCTGGAAATCAGAATTCGCGAACACGATCAGGAACCGACCGAATTGGGCCATGATTTCTTCACCCTGGATGATATCTATTATTTAAGATTCATCGACATTCCGACGAATACTGAATCCGAAAAATTACGTGATGTCCAGCGGCGCAAACTAATAACCCAAATTGCACAGCGCCTGGCATCCAAAGATCATCTTATTTACCAGAGTATTATTCTGGAAGCGGCCCACGTCATACCGACCGAAACCGAAGAAGATTGCTATCGCTGGCGAACTATGCGACTGGCGGAAAAAGGTTTTTTACCCTTTGATGAGGCCGTCGGCATATATCAACCGATTAAACCCGCTGAACTTGAGGGTAAGCGCAAAAAATTTATGCCGCGTGCATCCGAGGATATTTCAACGCTTCCGGTCCCTGTTTCTCCACTGCGGGAATTAAAGCAGGATAATTATTTTACCCGTGCACTGCAAAAAATTGAAGCGGCCAATATCGTGCAACTGCTTCAAACCGAGTTTGCCCATTTGTGCAATCAGGTCGTCGTTGCTGATAGCCGCATCATCGGCGAACGTGACGCGCTTCAAGAAATCGTTAAAAAGACCAGCGGCTATGTAAGCATCGGCCTGGAGCAATTGCTCAAAGATCAAAAAGATGATGCCGCCAAAGCAGCGGCATTGATCATTCGACATTCGCTTCAGGATATTTTTCGGATCGGGTTTGGTGCCGCCCTGAAACTGAAATGGCGGGCAGAAAAATGGCTTTCAAAATGCTGGTTTGCTCAGGCTGACTTGCGATTGACCTTTTGGGGCGAGCAATGGATGGGGGTTGTCGGGGGTCTGCTGGTCAAAAAGCCGTTGTATTATGATAATTACCAGACTGGCGTTTTGTATCGTGAATTTGCCACTGTCGAAGACATTCACAAATCCGAAGCAATATTTGACCGGGTGGTTGCGGTCGATAACCTATTGTCGATGATGAATATCAAAATGGATGCGCCGGCCAAATATGGTTTTTTAACGTATAAAAACCTTCTGCTGACCCACTGGGCACGGCACTATCATCGGCTGAAGGGTGAAAAATTAAAACCAATGACCCAGAAGCAGTTTTTACCTTTTTTTGAGAAGCTGCTACCGGAACCACTCGAATTCGGCACTGCGGCGGCCCGAAGAATTCCTGACGAGATGAAAACCGCATTTTTAAAATGGCTGGCGGCCGAGACCGGTTTGAAAGATGTCGAACTTACCGATCGCCTGGGCCAGACCTTTGAGGACCTTTTCAACGAGATTGAAAGCGAATATGGTCAGGTCACCGCAGCAGATGTTGATCCCCGCTTTGTACAGTTGTTTCTCATTATGCCGCCCAAAGCGTAATTTCCAGTCTGGAAAACGGTTATTTATACCCATTGCCGCGTCAGACTCAAATTTTGATGCGCTAAATGCTCAGCTCTCCTACCTTAAGTGCTTTACGGCTGAACTGATCACCTGAATTGCTTTCTGGATGTCGGCAGCGGTGGTCATTCTGCCGGTCGTTAATCTCAGGGTGCCCTGGGCCCATTCCAGGGGGACGTTCATGGCTTCGAGAACCGCTGACACTTCCACTGTATCCGAATGACAAGCGGCCCCGGCGGAGGCAGCCACCGTTGCTGCGATTTCATCCAGTATCTTATTGGCTTCCAGGTTGCGAAAAGAAATGCTCAGGGTGTTGGGCAGGCACTTTTGCAGGTCTCCGTTGAGTTTCACCGGCTCACATTCCTTTTTTAATCCTTCATACAGTCTGTCGCGCATCGCCTGCATATGCAGCCTATTTTTTTCCAGATCGCGTCTGGCAATTTCGCACGCTTTTCCAAGACCTGCGATTTCCATCACATTTTCGGTACCGGGGCGCACACCCATTTCCTGACCGGCACCGTGCATTAATTTGGTGGGTCCCAATCCCTGACGGATGAACAGGGCGCCAACACCCTTGGGGGCGTATAATTTGTGCCCGGCAATCGAGAGCAGATCCACCCCCAATTGGGCGACGTCCACCGGTATCTTACCCACCGATTGGGCCGCATCGGTGTGCACTACAATATCGTGCTTCTTAGCCATGGCAGCGATTTCTTCAATGGGCTCAATTGTTCCGACTTCGTTGTTGGCATGCATGATGGAAATCAAAATGGTTTCCGATTGAATGGCCGTTTCAACTTCGGCGGTATTGACCCGTCCAAATTCATCAACCGGCAAATAGGTAATTACAAATCCGGCGATTTCCAGAAAACGGCAAACTTCGATTACAGCCGGGTGTTCGATCTGGGAGGTAATGATGTGCTGGCCCCTGTGACGCAATGCCTCGGCGCAACCGATGATGGCAAAATTATTGGATTCGGTTCCCCCGCTGGTAAATATGATTTCCTGCGGCTGGCAATTCAGCAAAGCGGCGACTTGCTCGCGGGCCATGGCGACCGCCTGTTTGGGTTTGCTGCCGTAATAATGGGAGCTCGACGGATTGCCGAATTCCTCCTCGAAAAACGGCCGCATGACCTCGATGACTTCCGGGTCATGGGGGGTGGTGGCGTTATAATCCAGGTAAATGGGTTTTTTCATAATGCTTCTCGCTCATTGGTCGTTATATAAACATTTTAATACGCTTTCCATCTATAGCAAAAAAAATCCTCGTCTTAGACGAGGATTTTCATCTCTACCGTCTGATATTTGAATAACGGGATGGTGCCTGGCTTACAGGATTGGCTATTGGGTTTATGGTCGTCTGCCTGTTGGGGTTGGGTAATGGCATCAATTCTTCTCGCGTTGAGGCCTTTTTTAAACACTGCGCCAGTTGCTGTTCATTCATCGGTTCCTCCTTTCAGGCCGGAACACTCCGTCCAGCCACGCCCTAAAATGCCGTTCCCACACTTAGGTGAAAAACAAAAAAATCTTCATCGCGTGCCGAATCGCGATCGGGATTAAATGCAAAATCAATCCTCGCCGGGCCAACCGGCAGCAGATACTGAAAACCGAAACCGACGCCGGGACGAAACCCCTTGAAAAAGTCATTAAACGTATCTGAGATAACATCAGAGCGACTCTCATAGGGTGATTTGCCCTGTTCTACGCGCGAACGGTTAGGGGAAACATTTCCGTAGTCAGCAAACACAGACCCGATAAGATTGCCGAATAAACGTTGACGAAGCTCTATATTGATGGTGTTAAAACCATAGCCGCCGGTGGGATCTCCCTCCAAGTTCTGGGGACCCAGCTCCGATTCTTTAAAACTGCGTACCGTGTTTTCTCCTCCATTGAAAAATCTCTCGGCCAACGGCAGGGTTATTTCGTCTCGACCCGGCACGAGAAGCCCCGCTGTATACCGGGCCCCAATGACAGTTGACCCGGTCAGTTTGTGGAAAAATCGAGCACCTCCTGTCAGACGTGAGAGATTAATGCTGCTGCCCAGCACCGCCTCCGCCTGCTCAGCGGAGGCGAAGATGCGCTGACCCGACGTCGGGAAGAAAATATCATTGCGGGTATCATACGTAGCCTGCAACTTAACGCTGGCAAAGTCATAGTTCTCGCTCGATTGATCTTCTGTTCCCTCAATGTCTGATATGTCTGTATTGCGTATCATATAAGTGCCGGTGGACAACAGGGTTTCAGTCAGCTGTGAGTTCATCGTAACGGACATTCCAACATCCCGGCGGGTAAAGGACGGTTCTTCTCGACGATTGTAGAACGCATTCAGCCCGGCTCTGATATCGGTATTTAAGAAAAAAGGGTCCGTCAGGTTGCCCGTCAAGGTTTGCGCTTTTAAGGAACCCGTCGCTTGTATTCCGAAGTTGCGACCCGTTCCCCAAAGGTTGTTCTCTCGAAATCCCACTCTGAGCCGCAATTTTTCATATGACCCCCATCCGGGCTCAAAAAAAACTTCTTTTGAACGGGTTTCCTCTACGACTACGACAAGCACGCGGCTTTCGGGTGTTTCGGTACTTTTGAGTTCGATATCAACTTTTGAAAAAATTCCGGTTCTGTACAAATTCCGGAAACTTTCCTTTTCAAGGGACAGATTGTAGCGATCTCCGGGTGCCAGCCGCAGTCGTTTTCGTATGAAGCTGGAACGGGTTCGCTGGTTGCCGCTTATTTCAATTGCAGAAATATTGATCAAAGGGCCGCTTTTTATCAATACATCCAACACAACCTGTTCAGGATTCTTTTCAGCCTGCCGGTTTACCTCGACAACGGCATCCGCAAAGCCCTTATTGCCGTACAGTTCAAGGACCTGGGTCTGCAGGAGAAGTTTTTTGCGATTGAAGTACGGTTGGTCGATCAATTCCTGGCGTATTCGGTCAAGATTGTGGGCCGCATCTGCAATTACGTCTCCGTGAAACGCTACGCGGAAAACCTTATATTGAAGCCCTTCCTGGATGGCTATATGACAATCCACAAGGCTTCGATCTTCCGCAAATTCGAATTTTTGCGCTTCAACCGCCACGTCCAGATAACCTTGCGTTATGTAGTGCTGACGAATCCTGTCAATTGCCGCATTGAAATCTGATCGAACGAAAGGCTGGGTACCCTTTCCCAAAAGGCCCGAGCGGCCTTTTGCAAAAAAATCTTCCAGCACATCGTGCGTGAACGCAAAGTTGCCTGAAAAAGTGATGGTTCGAATAATGACACGGGGACCTTCAGAAATTATAAATGTGACCTTGGTCGTCTCATTTTTTTCTATTTGGTAGTCAACTTCGGCGAACGCATAACCCGCTTTGCGATAGGCGAGCTGCATCTGATATGCGGCATCATCGATGTCTGCAGTCCTCTTGCCCAGCTCATCAAAAGCGTTAAGCTCTGCAGCTGCCTCGCGGCGGAGCGTTGCCGTGCTCAGGGCTTCGTTGCCCTGGCAAAGAACGTTAAATGATGCTGACTTTTGGGTTCTATGTTTGACCCCGGCCGACGCGTAGCCTACAAGCCCTGCATTCGAAGCGGCTGCTGCGATGAGACAGAGCCAAAACAACAGACGAGGAAAACAGGAACACAATCGTGTGATGGATTTTTCAACGGAAGCGAAAAACAAGCTTAATTCCTCCGTTGTAATAATCGAAATAATCCCGTTCGCCTGTCAAGTACAGGCTGTCTCCATCGATAAGAATGTTATCTGAGAGTCGAAATTGGGAGTGGATGGTTTCTTCGCCGCGCTGGGTAATGGACCGTCCAACTTCTACGTCGAATCGATCTATTATAGACTCGGCCGTATCATCAGATTCGCCAAATAATCGTGAGGTAAAGTCCCGGCTGACGAACATGGCAACGTTTAAATTCTGGGTCATTCCGCCAGACCGGCTTGCATTGCCTGTTGGTGGTTTTCCGGTCAGCAGAAGCATCAAGAGTTCTTCGTCGGGCAGCGGAGGAACCGATGACAGGGTGATGACGGGCTCATCGTAGGGGCCATCAATTACGGCAGTAATGTCGAAGCCGCGAAGAGTCGCCTTTCCGAGCAGATCCAGTTTGGGACGGTCCGGGTCAATTTGTTCGAATCGAACCAAACCGGACTGCAAATTCAATCGGCCGGCCGGCAAATAGAGGCGGGTGGGCTCTACGTAAACCTTGCCGACCAGCAATGGAACTTCGCCTGTTCCGGTAAGTATCAGATCCGGACGAACGGATCCCCGGGCCAGGTTATTCCGGACCAGAAACGGCTCTTTGGCCGTAATGCGGACGTTAAATCGCATGTCGTTTAACGGTGATTTCCGGATGGAAAAGAGTCGAAAGCCTGCTCCAGTATCTGATTTTGTGATGCCCTCAAGGCCCTCGAGAATGCCAAAATTTTTAAAAAAGCCGCCGTCGGTGACAGCCACCTCGCCGGAAAGCTCCATTTTGTCGAGCGGTCCTTTTAAAGCCAGCTGTGTATCTGCCCGCAATCGAAAGCTTTCATTGCGATACAACAGAATATTTTCTCCCCGGAGTGTAAAATCCGCTGCCGAATCGGTTACCGTCATTGTTTTAAACGTTCCAGACAGTTCAAAAGGAGCGCCACCCAGCTGACCGGAACACTTTTGCACAGTGATAACTTCCGGGGTCACGGATGTTTCCATATGGAGATTTGCAAGAGGTGGCATATCAAAATCAGGCGAAAGCTGCGCATCCGATAGTTTGATCGTGGCATTGGCTGCAGGTGCCGTTATCGGACCCCTTACGGTGCCATGGGCCTGCAGAGCCCCGCTTAATCTGCGTACACCTGAAAATTCCTGCGCAAACCAATGCAAATCCGAAACATCTAACGAGCCTTCGAGGTTTATCTGTCCGGTTAGCTTGCGCTCTGGAGAACGCAGCACCTCCACCGGTGATGGCGCATCGGTCCACTGACCCTGTGCGCTTGCCCTCCAACCGGCGGAATGCGCCTCAAGCCGTTCAAGCGAAACTGAGTTTCCGTCGATTCGGACGTTAACCGAGACAGTGTAAGGGCCTGGTGGTAGTGGTTTAATGGAAGCGGGTCTTTTTAGATCCTTCATTTCCAATTGTAATGTCCCGGCCGGATTTGCCCAGGTGCCGGCAAGCTGAAGATCGCAAAGAATCGATCCATTGTTATCTTCGGCCTGAGGAATGGCAAAATCCAAAATGCCGGCGTCGATGATCTGCATCCGGCCGGTCAGTGCGAGTTGTCCGGATGCGAAAATATTCGAACCGAATGGATCCAGCGGAAGTGTACCCTCGAGATAAATCTGTTGGCCTTTTTGATCTGACCATAAAAATTCACGAATTTTAAGACTCCGATCGCCGTACGCAACATTAAATTTTCCTGCAAGCGATACGGGGGTATCCCGGCTGCCGAGATAATCAAGCGAGCCAAACACGGTGAAAATGGGGGCATCGACAGGCCCCAAGACCCTAATCTGCGCGTTGAGCCCCTCGAAACGAATTCGATCGGATGCGATCATTCCGAGCCATCCATCGCTGCGCAAATCCGCTAAAGTGAACCGCAAGTCCGATTTGCCGGCCGGGTCAAACGCGCCGTTGACAGATAATCTGCCGGCGGAGCCGCTAAATGCCAGGTTTTTAAAAATTACGCGACCGTTACGAAACAGGCGGCACCTTTGCGGTTCTTCAAGTGCCAGAAAGGTATCCCGGCCTATTGCGGCAGCTTTTTCGAGTGAAATATCAAATTCGGTATCATCAACGTTGCGCTGGATGCGACCGGCAAGCTGTATGCTTGCCCTGGCCGTTTTTATCTGTGCCGATTCAATCGTAATCAGGCGGTTGGCACTTTTTAATTTCACAAATCCGCTATCGATATGGATGGTTTGAAAACCCAAATTTTCAACTTGTAGTTCTGCGTCGGCATCCGGATTCAACAACGCACCTGAAGCACTCATCTGACCGTTTAGCGATCCGGACAGCGACATATCGGCCTGCTGCCATAAGGCAGCATACGCAGACAGATCGGAAATTTTGACGATCAGACTTATGTCGTTGAGTTGTTTTTGTCGGTGAAGTATCGTTCCACGTAAATGCAACCGGTCATTTAAATTTCGAATTTCAGCCGAAGAAACCGTCAGTTTATCCTCCGAGAGTCTTAGATCGACATCGGCATTACCGAAGGGTGCACCGTCAATGCAAATTTGACGGGTCTGCAAATTCAGAATACCCTCTGGCTCGGCGAATGTTCCTGACAGCTTGACCGTGCCTTTCAGGGCGCCCTGGATTCGGGGAGATTTTTCCGATCGGTGCCAAAACAAAGGGATCATTTCTTGGACGTACGGATGGAGATCGTTGACGTCAAGTTCAACGTGGACGTCTTTAAATGATTTTTCCATCCAATTGATGGTTCCGCGGCCGTATGCGCGGTCTTTTCCACTTTGGATTGTAAGCGTTTCGATAGCCACGCGCTCAGTATCTGCTTCAGCCAGTACGGATAAATCGCCCACTGCAATATTTTGATAGGTAATTGCGTCGCCATTCAATTTTGCCTTGCCCAGAGGGGCTTTCAACGTACCGGCAATTTGGATATCACCCTGTATCGCGCCGCCCAACGTCGGCAGCCCGAAAATTTGGCTCAAAATTGCTATATTTGACAGGTCGACCTGCAGGTTAGCCGCAAGCTGAGAATCGACGAGAGTGTGCGCCCCGATGGGCAAGGTGATCCGGGCTGTTTGCAGGCGAATCTCGCCACTATCGGTTTTTAGGCTTCCGGTACTGATTCGGATATTGCCTTCTTCCACTATGCCACGCAATTTTAGCATGTGGTAAGGAACCGGGTCATCATGTTGCTCAGATGTTAATCCGATAAGCTTCAGTAACAAGGGGATATTGGAACCTTCCAGATACCAGTCCACCATCAGGGATTGGAAAACAGCATTAGGATCGGCGCTAAATACAACTTCGGCTGAAACCGATGCCTTGCTGATGGATAACCGGTTGGTGTCATTTATCAGTTTAAGATCTGATATTTCCAGGTTGCCATTATTAGAGGCAAACCTGAAGGCAAAACTCTCGGCAATAATGCCATTTAGAATTGCTCCGAAAACCTCAATATCCAACGCCGTCTCAATCGTATCGGGTTCTTTGAAAGGCAAGTCCAAATGCCCTTGTACGGAAAGAATACCGCCAAATTGAGCATCATCGGAGGCAAGCAGTCCAGATATCTGATCTAAATCAATTTCGCTACCAGCCAGTTGTACCCGCAAACGATCCGCATCCAGCTGGCCGCTGGCTTCCAGGCTACCGCCGGCCGGATTCAACACGGCCTGAACGGGTATATGATCCGGCAATGCGCTGAAATCGATTGCGATCGATTCCACAAGTGTCTGTGTCCCCACAACCAAATTTTCCAGTGCCAAACGGGTATCGGAATAAATTATGTCAGCATTTAAGCCGGCTGTGATATTGCGCAAATACGGATGTCTTAGTGACCATTCGGCGACGCGAAGTTTAATCATTCGGGATGCCGACTTCGCCTCAGGGCGGGTTATTATGGTCATATCCTTAAACTGGGTTTCATATTCAATCCCTTTCACCTTCAGGGAACTGTCGCGAACGCCAATCAGCGGTAACCTGGACATGATTTGAAAGTCTGGCCAATGGGTTCCGGCATCCTCAGAAGCCGGCATCTTTGTCAGATCGATTGAAAGCGCTCCCCCTATTAAATCGATTGAGAGTCCGCTCAAAAAAGCGGGCAGGCCCTTGTAAAGGTCAAAAAGACGATACCTGATGTTGACATCATGTAGCTCCAGGCGGGTAAAGGGGCCATCTGCAATTTGTTGCGCTGTGGTAACGTTTTTGATGTTTATATTGGAGAAATAGGATCCTCCCAATTGCCCGATTTTAATATCAAGGCCGAGATGGGTCGCAACGGTTCGCTGCAGATAAGCGATTGCATACGGTGCAATCAGAATACTGCGCAGCGCATATATTCCTGTGAACAGAAATATAGCCATACAAATGAGCCAGAGGCTTAACCGACGCGGTTTCAGCGAAGATTTTTGATCAGTGGGCATTTTTTACAACCAGGGTTTCAGGCGATCGTTTTGCCAGGTCTATTTACAATGGTTGTCAAAAAAACGTTCCGATTGCGGGACGTTTTCAGTACAACGCTTACGCCGCCATCCTTTTGCCGGAACATTATCAAGACCACGGTATAATATATGGTGGGGTGAAGTGCAAATGATAAACTGTTTTAATCGTTCGCTTTTACGGGAATACCCTAATACAGATACGTTATTTTGATGGCTGCATTGCCTTTACGGATGGGAAGCGCTTTGTGTCGGTATGCGGTAAGAATTTTGCAGCGCTGAAGCGGTTCATGAAATCCTGATTGACATTGAGTTCCAGGTAGGTGATGCGCTCGCGGATCCGATCGATTTGTTCATGCGCTGAACTGGATTGAAGGGCCAGGGTGGCACCGCCCAGCGAGCTGTTTCCCAGGGAGTGGTACCGATCTCGCGGCAGGTCCGGCAGCATCCCAATGGATATGGCTGAATCAGGATTAATAAAGGAGCCAAAGGTGCCGGCGACATAAAAAGCGTCCAGTTGTTGAGGCGTTAGGCCAACAGATCCGGTGATAGTCTCTAAAATGGTATACATGGCTGCTTTTGACCGTATAAGGCTATCCAGGTCTGCCTGATTGATCGTTAAATCAGCACCGCTGGCCGAGCTTTCAGCCGGCACCACTACCAGATGCGATAGGCCGTCTATTTTTTTAATCTTCGAGCCGCACACGGCTGGCAACAGTTTAGCGCGCACATCGATCATACCGCTGAGAAACAGCTGGGCGGCCAGGTCGATGATGCCGGAACCGCAAATTCCGGTTGGCGGCAAATCGTTAATGGTATGGATTTTAAACGCAAGGGTGTCGGGATCCACCGCAATTTGATCGATGACCCCCGGGCCTGCGGTCGTTCCCATGCGAGTGACCCCGCCTTCGAGCGCCGGTCCGGCGGCGCCGGCACAGGCGATCAGCCAGTTTTCGTTTCCGAGCACGACTTCGGCATTGGTGCCCACATCCACCAGGATACGGGTCTGTTTGCCTTGAAAAATTTTTGAAAAAAGGACACCCGCAATCAGGTCTCCTCCAAAATAGCTTCCGATATTGGGAAAAACCAGCACCCGTGCGCGGGGGTTGACCTGCAGGCCCAGCGCATCGGCTTTGATGACACCGGGAGTGTTGATCACGGGGATATAGGGCTCCCGGATCATCCAACGGGGGTTCAGGCCCATCAGCAGGTGGGTCATGGTGGTATTGCCGGCCACAGCAAGGGCATTAATATCTTCGGTTTTCAGCTTTTGTGAGGCGCACAAGTCAACAATGGCGCCATTTAAACCGCTGACAATTATTTCATTTAAGTGTTGCAGGCCGCCCTCTTTTTCGACAAAATGAATCCGGCTCAGGACGTCGGGTCCGATGGATTCCTGGGGGTTATTAAAAGCAGATTCAGCCAGGGAGCGCCCGGTTGCCAGATCCAACAAACGCAGCACCACCCGGGTGGTTCCCAGGTCAACCGCCAGGCTGGCAGAAATTTGTGAATCCGATGCAGCACTGATGTCGATCAGCACCCATTGGTGTTGGTCCTTAAAAAGGACACAACGAAGGTCGAATTGGGCGTCTCGCAAGATTGATGGTAAGGTTTTTAAAAGATCCAGATCAATATGAATGGCGGGTATATTCAGATTTGATTTTAAGGCCTGTAACAGCCGCTCGGCATCGGCGGTATTATTTTTTAAACTCGGTTCATCCAGTTGAACAATTTGAATCCAAGGGGTGGTGTTTTTGCTCATATGATTGTCTGTCGGGCAGGTTTTCGGTGAGGGATCCGCAACGGCTGCTTGTTTCTGGCTTCTGGCAGCTGGCAGTCGGGCAACAGAAGCAGATTTTTAGCCAGTAGCCAGCAGCGAGAAGCCAGCGGCCGAAGCAGTGAAACCCCGAACCAGAATCGGATACTTGCCTAAAGCAGCGCATCCAAGTCCGCAATAATACGGTTCATTGTATCTCCAGCGGTTCCTTTGATGATATAGTCGCTGATTTCCCCTGTCAGCGGAGTGCTTTCCGGATTGATTTCGATCACGGTTGCGCCGGTCTCTTTGGCGACCACCGGCATCATAGCGGCCGGTTGCACCATTGCCGAGGTGCCGATCACCAGCATAATATCACAATCTGTTGCCACCTGACGTGAGCGCCAGAGAGCTTCCTGTGGTATCAGTTCGCCAAAAAAAACCGCATTGGGGCGCAAAATGCCCCCGCAATGGCAGCGCGGCGGTATTTCACTGACATCCACACGACGGGTTTCAACATGCGTGTCGCAATCCATGCACCGCTGCCATGCAAAAGTCCCATGAAATTCGATCACATCTGTGTTGCCGGCCATTTGGTGCAGCCCGTCAATGTTCTGAGTAATGACCGTTTGTAATTTTCCCAGCGCTTCCAGTTGGGCCAGACCTTTATGGCAGTCATTGGGCTGTGCCTGGTCGATCACCTCTTTCATGTCTCTGATCAATAGCTTCCAGACTTTGGCCGGATCCTGCATGAAAGCGTCAATGTGGGCGACTTCCATGGGGTCCATTTTTTCCCACAGTCCACCCTTTCCTCTAAAGGCTGGAATCTTGCTTTCAATTGAGGCGCCCGCACCCGTCAAAGCGCTAACCATGGTAGCCTGAGCCAAATCAGACGCCGCTTTTTTAATCAAATCATCCAACAGCACAACCCCTGTTCTATTTGTTTGATTTGTTGAATTGGTTTTATTCGTTGGGAAAGACTAAGTCGAACCAAACCAGGGAAACCAATCGAACCTATTAAACGTTACCTCACAATTCGAAAGTCATATCAGTGGCCACACCGACGCATTCGATTTGAAGGCCCTTGTCATCGAAATGTCGCCGGCAGGTGCTGACCATCTTGTCCATCTGCTCATCGGTGCGTTCCTGGTTTATATGAAACAATCCCAATTTTTTTACATCCGCCTGTTCGGCCAAACTAAGTACCGCGGTATATTCCGAATGGCCCCATTCAATAAAAGTCTGGTATTCTTCAGGCGTGTATTCACTGTCATGAATTAAAAGATCGGCACCGGCAGCAAATTCCACGTAATCTTTGAACGGCCGTCCGCCGGCATGACGATACCCCAATTCATTGTCGGTCAAAAAAACAAATGTTTGGTCATCTTCAATAAATTTATACCCGCTGCCACCATTCGGGTGACTGATGGGGATGGGGGTCACGGATACCGAACCGATTGAAAATTCCATCGGGCAGGCTTTTTCATAAGTCATTTTAGCTTTGACGTCGGCATATTTAACCGGAAAATTGGGGGGTGCCATAACCGTTGATAAGATGGTTTCAACAAACTGGCTGTGATACGGACAACCGTGCATCAAAAGGTGGACATCTTTGGCGTAAAGGGGTTTAAAGAATGGAAATCCCATCAGATGGTCCCAATGGGCATGGGTGAAAAGAAAGTTGATATCGAGCGCTTTTTCTTCAATAAGTTTGATTCCGAATCTGCGAATTCCGGTTCCTGCATCAACCGCAATGATATCGCCGCTTTTGGTTCGAATCTCCAAACTTGTGGTATCACCACCGTATTTTAGATACGATTTGCCCGAAACCGGAATGGAACCCCGCGATCCCCAGCATGTGATTTGCATCTTGAACCTTTCAAGAGGGATTTCTTTTTAATATAAAAAATTCAGCTGCCATTTAAAAAAGCAATCATGAAAACACGAAAATTAATTTTGCTTTTCGTGTTTTATTCCTTCGTGCCTTCGTGGTAAAAAAGGTCCTTAATTTCCTACCTATCAAATTCACCATAAAATGTATGCCAGATTCCTTTGTGAGTCCAGCTTTTTAATATTTTGGCCGGCAAGCGTTCCAAATCAATTTTTACCTGTTTGGCTTCGCTGCGCATCAGTCCGGAAAGGATAAAGCATTTTTTCGTTCTGAAACCCTCTGATTGAATCAGCTTTTTCATGACCGCGTAATGAACATTGGCGATCAGCAGATCCGCCGGACTTTGAACAAAGTCTTCAGCATATCCCTGAACGACGACCACCTGTTTGGTAAGGCCGTTAAGGCGGACGTTTCTTGCTGCTGTAATGGCTGCCAGCAAATTCAGGTCAACCGCAAGATTTAACGGGCAGTGCAGACGTGCGGCGGCCAGGGCCAAAATGCCAGTGCCAGTCCCTAAGTCCAGGGCGCTCCCGGGTGACTGGCGCCGGCATGCCAGCTGGAGGGCATCGAGGCAATCACGGGTGGTGGGATGGGTGCCGCTGCCAAAGACCAGACCGGGATCCAAAATTAACGTGTGTTTGTCCGAGCGGCGTTGATTACGATCTTGCCATGGGGCAATGATCTGAAAGGGGCCGTGATCAAAGCAAGTGAATTCAGTTCCCTGCCATTGTATATATGGCATGTGATAACTGTCGATCAAGCGGAGCTGTGGCTGGGACTGTAAAAGAATCTGAACTTCCTCAGAAGCAGGCTGAGAAAAGAAAAGAAACGAAAAATCATCTTCTTCCCAATTGCCGATAAAACTGTTTTTGTCGATTTTTTCCAGAGATGTTATCCGGCCGTTCAGGTGGTAAATATACAGGTCTTCATAGGGGCAGGAATTGGATCCTTCCTGTAAGCAACGCGGGATTTGTTCATTATTCATTTTTGGGCAACTGATCCAAATACCATTCCATGGGGTCCAGCAGCGTAAACCCCAGACGCGTCAGTTTTTCTTTAATATAAACAACATTTTGGGTTAACAGATACGGGAAAACGGCACGTTTGTCTTTTTCCCAGTAGCGGGCTACCAAAACGCTGCCACAGGAGATATTTTCCTCGGTGATGGCATCGACAATTTTTTTCAATTGGCCGACTTTTTCTTCCACCAGGATACACAGCAATGTACCCGGTTCGCCAATTCCCAGAACATTGATAAAGGCTCGCAGCAAATCTCTGACGGATATAATCCCGGTTAAGGTGCCGTCTTCTTTTACAACCGGCAGTGCGCCCACTCGGGCATCCTGTATGACCAGCAGTGCATCCTGAATGGTGAAAGCAGGAGAAATGGTGATCGGGTCTTTGGTCATGATGTCTTTTATTTTCAGTTCTGCAACATTATTCTTTTCCGCTTCACTGGGGGTGGATTTGAAAAATTTATAGGGCAGTGCGCTTCTGATATCTCTATCGGTAACAACACCTATGAGGCGGTTGCCGGATGTGGTAACCGGCAAGTGGCGTATCTTATTCTCGGCCATTAATTCCTGGGCCTTGAAAATACCATCATCAGGTTCAACCGTGATTACCTTACGGGTCATGGAGTTGCTGACGAACATAATTATTTCTCCTTTTAGTACAGATATTTCGACAAGACGAAATAAGGTCAATTTTCCGCGAAAGCATTTAACAATAATTTCGTGCTTTCTATATTTCGCGTCTTCGTGGTTGAAAAATATTACCCCTCAAAAGCTCATCATCCTACGCGTCTAATAATATCTTTACATGATTGCGGGCCAGTTCCGGCAGGCGCCTGATCGAATAACCGCCTTCGAGTACCGAGATCAGCCGACCCTGGGCATGCTCGGCAGCCAGCTCAACGATCAATTTGATGATCCAGGTAAAGCCTTCGGTCGTCAGCTTGATGTCCGACATATTATCTTCGATGTGGCCATCGAAGCCGGATGAAACCAGAATAACCTGCGGCTTAAAATCATCAAACGCGGGCACCAAATCCCTTTGCAGTGTTTGCTTGTATTCGTTATCTCCCTGGCCGGGTAGCATTGGAGAATTCTTGGTGTAGCCATGACCGGCATCTTTACCTTTTTCGAATTCACGGCCGGTTCCGGGATAGGCGAAGGTTGGATGTTGATGAATGGAATAATAAAATACAGTGGGGTCTCGCTCAAAGATGTGCTGGGTTCCATTACCATGGTGCACGTCAAAGTCGACAATACCCACCCGTTGAATGTCCCATTCCTGCTGAATGTAGCGGGCCGCTATGGCGATATTGTTAAAGTAGCAAAATCCCATGGCCTGGCTAACTTCAGCATGATGCCCGGGTGGTCGTACGGCGCAAAAAGCATTGTCCAGTTCCCCTTCCATAACCAGGCGGGCGGCCTCCAGTATTCCCCCCACGGCTAGCAATGAAACTTCATAAGTTGCCGAGCACATTTGATTGTCGGGACTGTCAAAGATATTGCTGCCGCTGTTGCAGGCTTCCTGCAGGCGTTTGATATACTGGGGGTCATGCACGGTTTCCACCCACTTCAAATCCGCCGGCACGGCTTTGACCAAAGTGAGTTGCTCAAGCAGGCCTGCCTCCTGGATGCCCTTGTAAACGGCTGGAAGGCGATCTGGCACCTCCGGATGATAATTTCCGGTCAGATGCTCCTGATATTTGTCATCGTACAAAAAACCGGTTCTATTGCTCATTGATTTTCCAGTCCGTGTCACTTAATCTTGGTCAACGCTTTAATTCGGCCCAAAGCATAAATTGCCTTGAGCGCCGGGCATGGCGCCTTGGGTGTATTGAATACCGAAAAAAGGCTGATACTCGAGCTCAAATCCGCTCAGCAACGGGCACCATGCGCATTACGCCATACGGGCTTTAGGCGACGATCTTGTCAAATATTTCAAATGCGGCTTTGACCGATATACTATCTTCAGGCATTTCGATGGTCGGACGGCCATTGAAATCATAATCATAAATCAGATCATCCGCCGGAACGGTTCCGATCAGTTCAAGATTGGCTTCTTTGAGTTTGTTTATGACCGGTTCAGGCGGCGCTTCACGCGCCTGGTTGATCACCACGTAGCTTTTGCCGATAACGATGTTCAGACTGCGGGCCAGTTCACTAATGCGCACTGCGGCTTGAAGTCCCCGCCTGGATGAATCCGATACAATTAACAGAAGGTCGACATCTTTAGTCGTCAGCCGGCTGATATGCTCCATACCGGCTTCATTGTCCATCACGATATAGGGATAATTACCGGACAGGCGTTCAAGGTAGTTGGTGAGCAACGTGTTGGCCGCGCAATAACAACCGGCACCTTCCGGTTGTCCCATAACGACAAGATCAAAACCTTCGGCCTCCAACACGGCCTCCTCGAGCTTCATTTCCATGAATACATCCTTGGTCATTCCGCTGGGGACATCGCCTTTTTTCATTTCTTCCCGGGCACCGCCCAGGGTATCACCCAGTTTTAGACCCAGAACTTCGTTCAAATTGGCATTGCAATCGGCATCCACCGCCAGGATCGGTGTTTTGTTTTTTTTCAACAAAAATTTGATAAGCAGCCCGGCCATGGTGGTCTTACCGGTTCCACCTTTGCCGGCCAGTGCAACTGAATAAGCCATATTTATCTGCTTCCTTTCGTGTATCTTTCATTAAATTAAACCAGCTTAAAATAATTAAGCCAGAAAAAGGCTACAGTCAAGGGCCTTTTAAACTCCTTGAAATGAGTTCTGGCATATGATACTTCCATTTTTCGATATTTGATTGCAAGCCAACCGCACTATCGCAGCCATCTGCACATGGGGAGGAAAAACATGGACTTTGAGCTGACCAAATCACAAAAAGAGATTCAAAAAGCAGCACGTGAATTCGCCCGGGGTGAATTCGATAAAGAGCTGGCCCTGGAACTGGACCGCAAACACGAATTTCCCACCAAAATCTGGAAAAAAGCCTGTGATCTGGGTTTTGTAGGGGTCCATTTTCCAGAAGCCTATTCCGGACAGGATCTCGGTGTTCTGGAAAATATTATTATCGCCGATGAATTTTGTACCCGGGATTCATCCATTGGTGCTGCGATTATCTTGTCTGGCTTTGCATCCGAGTGTGTGCTGCGTTTCGGCAGCCAAGAATTAAAGCAAAAGTTCCTACCGCCAGTTGCCGAAGGGCAGATGCTGTCCGCTGGTGCCTTCACCGAACCCGGTCACGGTTCCGATATTACATCCCTGGATACGACTGCCGTGCGCGACGGTGATGAATGGGTGATCAATGGAACGAAAACGTTTATCACCAACGGGGGAATGGCCGGTTTTTATTCCGTAATGTGCCAGACTGACACTGAGTGCCAGCCCTCCTACAGAGGTATCAGCCTGATTTTGGCAGAAGCCGAGCGTGACGGCATCACCGCCACCGATGTGGGGGATAAGATGGGGATCCACACGATGGCCACCGCCGAAGTCAATTTCAAAGATGTGCGGGTACCGGTTTCCAATATCATCGGAGAAGAGGGTAAGGGATTTTACCAGGTGCTTGAATTTTTTGATGAGAGTCGCATCCTGGTTGCGGCCCAGGCTTTGGGAACCGCTCAGGGCGCCTATGATCGAGCCCTGGCCTATGTGAAAGAACGCGAACAGTTCGGCCGCAAAATTGCACAATTTCAGGTAACCCAGCACAAACTGGCCGACATGGCCACTAAAATCGACCTGGCCCGGCTGGTCACCTACAAGGCTGCCTGGAATTTTGATCAGGGGCGCATTGACCCCAAATTGACCTCGATGGCCAAGATGTATGCTGCTCGCACGGCGGTTGAAGTAGCGGATGAGGCCATCCAATTGTTGGGCGGGTATGGTTACATGACCGAGTATGAAGTAGAACGTTTTTACCGGGATGCCAAGATCTGTGAAATTTATGAAGGCACCAAGGAGATTCAGAAGAATACGATTGCCAGTGCAATACTCGGCAAAATCAAGTAATTTCCTGTCTGGAAGCGGCTATTTTTTCCAATCTCTGCGTTAGACTCAAATTTTGATCCGCGAAATACTACATGTATGTCTGTGGTCAAAATTTGAGTCCGCCTTGACCTTGAAAAAAACTTCTCGTTTTAGGACTGGAAATAATTTTCTTTCCCTCCCCCATTAAATCCACGCGATCCATTATCTCACAATTCTTTGACCCATTTGAAAATTGTAGATCATTCAATCAAATTTACCCGTGGCAGGAAAGACCGGTTTTATCCCCCTAAAAGGAAATACGGTCTGATTATATTGAAGCGGCAAACTGGATAACGGACAACGGGCACAACCATCTTTTGATAGTTGTTTTTTAGCGATCCTGTTATATTATTGATGTTATCTGTAAAAGATCTTTTCGGTTATAGCGTAAATATTTAACATGATTAAATTTTACTGAAAAACAAGGGGGTTTAGAATGATCGAAATGTTGAAGAAGACCTATCTGGCAGGAGCCGATCTGGCC
>JAHEIW010000368.1 GCA_024639185.1 Deltaproteobacteria bacterium
GATCCAGTTCAATAGGAATAGGTTTTTGTTTCCAATCATAGGGAATGGTGGCATCCAGCAGCAGCCTACCCGTAATCTCCCTGGCTTCGATCGGCAAAGAAGGATCCAGCGGCGTTGATCTACCGCGCTTGATGACCTGCGATCGATTGGGCTGGAAACGGAAACTGAGGGCATACATCACGCGCGGTATATCCCAGGGATCGATATCTTCATCCACCACGATGACCGTCTTGAGACCATAGGCGCCCATTTCAGTGGAAATGGCGGCTGTCAGCACCTGATCGGCATGTCCGGGATACATCTGCTTCATGGAAATGATGGCCAGGAATCGACCCGAGCCTTCCGGCGGGCAGTAAACCGCTTTTAAACCCGGTATTTTCATAGCCAGAAGCTGTTGCCACAGGGTCGCGCCGTATGAGAGGGCCATAGTCATATGGGTATCGGTAACCGCGCGGCCCACGGTGGTCCCCCACAAAATGGGATTGTTGCGGTGGGTGACGCATTTGACATCGATAAAATTACGCGGGTCGGTGCCGACACCAGAATAATAACCGGTATACTCACCAAAAGGACCTTCTTCCATGAATTGGTCGGCATCCACTTCACCTTCGATCACGATTTCAGCTTGGGCCGGTATGGGCAGATCGACGGTTTCGCCTTTGACCACCTCGATGGCTTCACCGCGCAGCGCACCGTAGACGTCATACTCGGAGACAAATGCAGATACACGCGCAGCTCCCAGCACAAACAACAAAGGATCGCAACCGATCACTGATGCAACCGGCATGGGTTTTCCCATGGCCTGGTATTTTTTGAGCATGATGTCGGCGTGTTTGCCCTTGATAAACTGGGTGCCGATTTTGTCCTTGGCCAACAGTTGACTGCGGTAAGTTCCCAGGTTGATCCAGCCGCTCTCCGGATCCTTGCTGATAATAAAATGGGCCGTACCGATATAACGCCCGCCGTCCAGGGGATACCATTGCGGAACCGGAAACTTAAAAAGGTCGATTTGATCGCCGGTTAAAATGTTTTCCTTACACGGTGCGCCTGCTCCATCTATTTCCTTGGGCGGTGTCAGATTTTCTCCCAGCTTGGCCCACTCTTCATATAGATCCACCAGCGTAGCATCCAGCGGCAGACCCATAATCAGCGCCAGTCGCTCGACGGTGGTGCAGACGCTGGTAATAACCGGCGTATCATAATCTTTGACGTTTTCAAAAAGAAGCGCCGGACCGCTTTGCTCTTCATTCAGCTTGGCGATATGCGACAGCTCCAGGTTCCAGTCAACTTCGGCGGTGATCCGTTTGCACAGACCGGTTTCTTCGCCTTTGGCAATAAAATCTCTCATGTCTCTCATAAAACGTTTCCTCCTTTTCTAAAATTTCATATAGGTTAATTGAATAATCAAAAAATTGTTAGGTAATGGTTAATCCTTCTATATTTCAATCTCTGATGTGTCTTTCAGCCATTTACAACTGAGATGTTTATTCGATTTGACATACGCCTCATCGGATCCGATCAATGACCTTATGTGAGACAGATGTGTTCGATTGAAAAAAATACGTGTCAGGGGAGTTTAATGCGTTTCATGGCCTGTTCCTTCAACAGTTGCAGACCGGTCTTACCACCGATGACCGACTCTGTCTTGCGCTGGCTCCAGACGGTTTCCGGTCGGGCCTGGACAATAAACATATTCTCTGGAAAGCTGATATCTTTATCAATCGCCCATTCGATGTCCATGGGCCGTCCATAATGGTTTTCGATATTTTTGGCCGTATGGACCAGCGCCTTTATTTCATCGTCTGCCAGACAGCAGGTGCACTGCACATCCTCAGCGACATCTGCATCGACGACTTTGCCCTGTTCCAGGTCATAGACACATTCGATGTGCTTGGTGGATATGGTTCGCTCATTGATTTCAAGCATGACTTTGTCGACAACAAACTTATCCGGGTTGACAGAGCCGGAAACCACGGTTTCCCCTAGCCCCCAGCTGCCCTCGATGACGACTTTGGATATGTCACCATTGGTCGGATTTATGGTGAACATGACACCGGCGGCTTTGGAGTTGACCATCTTTTGGACGCCTACGCTGATGAGCACTTTTTCATGGGGAAAGTCGTTTTTAATACGGTAGGCAATGGCTCGCGGGGTATACAGACTGGCCCAGCAATTTTGTACATGGGTGATCACCTGGTCTGCGCCCTGGATCCAGAGATAGGTGTCCTGCTGGCCGGCAAAACTGGCGGTAGGTAAATCTTCAGCGGTGGCACTTGAACGCACGGCTACCGGAATGAGCTCGACAGCACATTTGCTGCACAGCTGCGAATAGCCGTCCCTAATGGCCTCGGCCACGGGTTGGGGCATGGCCGTCTGTTTGATCAATTCCTGCACGTCGGCACTGGCCTGATTGAGGGCTGCCACATCATCGGGATCCAGGTCAGAAACGATTACAATAATTTTATCTTTTATGCCCGCATCGGTTATAAACTGTAAATAGCTATCGGTGGTCACGGCAAATCCTGGCGGTACCCGGATATCGGCTTTGATCATTTCCCCCAGGCTTGCATTTTT
>JAHEIW010000369.1 GCA_024639185.1 Deltaproteobacteria bacterium
AGAAGATACTGCTAATCGATCAGGTGTCATCCGGGCACACACTGGACCACTGGCTGACCCGCAGACAGCTGTCACGGCGTTCATCTTGCTGCCGTCGATCCAGTCCGTTTCTGCGTTCAAGGCCACCGCCAGCAAAATAGTCTGAATCATATACAGCCCGTCTGTCGTCTCCGCTTCGACGATCAACATAGGGATCAGCTACTCTTTCATCAGTTGTCGGCATAAATCCTCCTTAGTATCAGTTTCATATATGGTAAGCACCGAGTGCCAAAAAGCAACGATGGGCTCAAGTAAGCGCTTCACAGGTATTTGAGTTGAAACTTTAGCGGACTTTGTTTGTAATTTGACCCAATTTACGGTAGGGGTAGGTGAGCAGACATTGTAAGGAGGCCTGGAATGATTCTCTGGAAATACATGGCCATTATTTTTGTCTCTGGTGCGGTCGGCGGTATCGTCAATGCGTTGATGACCGATAACGGCTTCACTCTGCCCCGCACAGAAGCGCAGGGGAAGATCAACATTATTCGCCCCGGATTTCTGGTGAATATCTTTATCGGTGGCGTTGCCGCACTGGTATCCTGGGGCCTGTACGGGCCGTTTGCGGCTGTATTTATTATTGGCGGGACCAATGATCCCGGCATTACCTCAACAGGTTTGAGTCTTTCTTCGCTAGTCGGGGCATTACTGGTGGGTATCGGTGGGGCGCGCTGGTTGACCAATGAAGTCGATAAAAAATTATTGCGTGCCGCTGCCAGCCAGGCCGCTTCCGGCGAACCCAGCGATCAAAAGGCGCTGCAGATTTCAACCGCATCCCCTGCCGAGGCATTGAAAATCTCAGCTCAATAATTTTTCAACTAAATTGGAAAGTTAGGCGTATCAGCTGTTGTTCGCCTATAATTCAAGAAATGAATGCTTAGGCTACTGGCTTCTCGCTTCTTGCTGCTCGTCAAAAAACAGCCGATAATCAGCCAGTTGCCAGGAGCCAGAGACCAGCAGCCCGCCTATAGCAAACTGAGCGTAATTAAAAAGCCTTGAACCCTGAACCTCTGAACCTTAAGGAGGAATTGAAAATGTCTGAAACTGAAAAACAAGTAGATGGTTTTCGTTTCATGCCCCCATCACTGGGTGCCTGGATCGGCAAAGACATTCCCGATCAGCCGTATAGCGGCGCAATTCCGTGGACAGCGCTTAAAAAGCCACTCAAAGAAACCACTTTTACACTTGTCACCACGGCCGGCATCAGCATGAAATCCGATCCGCCGTTTGATCTGCAACGCGAAAAAAGAGAGCCTGCCTGGGGAGATCCGAGCTTCCGCAAGATTCCGCGCACGGCAACTGAAAGCGATATCGAGATCAGCCACCTGCACATTAATACCGACTATATCAAGGAGGATATCAATGTGATGCTGCCGCTGGCACGATTTGTCGAGTTTGAAAAAGAGGGGATCATCGGCCGCCTGGCACCCACATGCTACTCCTTTTACGGTTTCCAGATGGATGCCACCGCACTGCTGTCAGAAAGTGCTCCCCAAATGGCAGATCTGATGCGCCAGGAAGATGTGGAGGCCGTTTTGCTCACACCGGCCTGACCATACTGCTGCCGGTCCGTGGGACAGGTCGCACATTATCTGGAAGCGCAGGGATTGGCCACCGTAACCTTGACAAATACGCCTGAGTTTCACAGGGAAGTGGGTATTCCACGCGTGGCGGCAATCGAACATCCTTATGGCCGCCCGGTGGGACAGGTAAACGATCGCGAGGGCCAAAGGGAAGTGCTTCTGGCAGCCCTGCGGGTTTTTGAAAATGCAACGGCGCCCGGGCAGCTGTTTAACCTGCCGTTTACCTGGCCCGAGGAGCCCAAACATACCGATTGGCAGCCACCGGAGATATCACCGATTATCAAATTGCATTTAGATGAAATAAAGGCACTGGGGGCCAAGCTCCGCAAAAAGTGATTCATTCTATAAGTGCCTAAAATGCCTAACATGATCTAAAATGTCTAAAGTTATGGTGTCGTTGCACTCCATCCTTTTTACAAAGATAGAATTCCTCAACTTTAGGCACTTTCAACTTTAGTTCATTTTAGGCATTCATTGATGTTGGAGTATTGAAATGCCGGTTACCGAGGTCGGAAACCTCAACCTGTACTACGAAATAATCGGGCAGGGCGACCCCCTGGTGATGATCAGGGGTGTGGGCAGCAATGTGGACCACTGGTATGATCAGGTGCCTGCTTTGTCCCAAAAATACAAATTGCTGGTTTTTGATAATCGCGGTATCGCCCGTTCGTCGGATCCCGGTGGGCCTTTTTCGACTCGCGACATGGCCGCTGATACCATTGCCCTGATGGAAGCGGTGGGTATTAGCAAAGCACACGTGCTGGGCTATTCCATGGGCGGCATGGTCGCTCAGGAAATGGCACTCAACCACCCGGAAAAGGTAGCGAGGCTCATTCTGGTAGCAACCGATTGCGGCATCTCCCTGCGCATCAAGGCCAAACCGGAAGCCACCCGACTCTTCAGCGAAATGATCCGCCTGGGCACAAATGAAGCCAAGTTAGCGGCAGCCGGAT
>JAHEIW010000130.1 GCA_024639185.1 Deltaproteobacteria bacterium
TCTGAAGGCATGGGATTGAAGATCATGTTGCCGGTCAATTTTTTGATGGCGACAATGATCACCCCAAAATCTTTGCGCAGGTTGCTATCGATGAGGTTTTTGTTGATCAAATCGGAGTTTTCGCCGATCATGGCTTCTTCCATCATCAAACCCAAAGAACTACCCATGGTGGCGATATCGATAAAATCAACAACCGTTGGTCTTTTGAGAACCTGCGCCATTCGCCTGCCGCCGATGAGATGTGGTGAAACCACACGGCTGGCGCCGGCGCGTGAAAGCTTGTCCTCATTGTTTTCATGAGAGGCCCGGGCCAGAATATAGATATTGGGCCGCAGCCCTTTGGCCGTCAGTGTAATGAAAACGTTGTTGGCATCCGAGCGCAGGGCTGTGGCAATTCCTTTGGCTTTCATAATGCCCGCCTTTAGCAAGGCCTCTTCAGAGGTGGCGTCCAATTCAAGAAATAAATAGTTTTTGGACTCAATATGCTCGATGATGGCGGGGTCCTGCTCAATGACCACAAAATCGATATTATCAGCCGCCAGTTCGTTGCAGATGATGCGGCCAATGCGTCCAAATCCGCAGACGATATAATGATTCTTTAATTCAGAGATCTGTTTTTGCACGATTCTTCTCCCCACTATTTTTGCCAGCTCCCCTTCAATAAAGGCGCGAACCAGTAAACTGATGGAATAGGCGCCGACGCCGATACCCAAAATAATGATAACGATGGTCAGGGTACGGCCCGTCTGTGACAGGGGGACAATTTCGGCATATCCGACTGTGGACATGGTAATGATGGTCATGTAAAAGGCTTCAAAAAGCGGCATGTGTTCTACCCAATAATAGCCGCAGGTGCCGAAGGCAACAATACCGATTAACATGAAAACGGCAGATCGTAATCGTTTATTCTTTGATTCCATATCCTCTTTATGAACGTGCTCAACCGGCCAACCGGAAATCAGGTTATTCTACTTATTATACGCCAATTTCATGCGGCTTTCAAATCTGCCGGAATACCTCTGGCATCGGCCGCCGTCCGGATGTAATTTAAGCAGGGTCGTTCATTTTTAATTTGACAGAGTTTTTGATTGCATTTCAAAATCATGTCCGTTTACAATAATGCTTGGGTGCGGGCTCCGTCGGCTGCCAAGCGGGGAACTTTTTGCATGCCCCAACTGCTGGGAGGCCGCTTTAAATTGGCTATCAATCCGTAAGGAATGGGCATGTTTAGAATCAGGTTGCGCTGGAAATTTTTTATTATTTTGCTGGTATTCAGTTTGACGCCGCTGATTGTGGTAACGGTTGTCAGCCAGCGGGGCACATTTCGTCTGGGCCAGGCGATATCGGAGGATGCCCGTCAGCGCCTATCCCAGATTGTGGGGATGGAGTTGCGGCAAACTGCTGAAAATTCGGCCAAGATTATCCAGCGCACCCGGGCGGCCATGGAATTTTATTTGCAGGTTCTGGCGGCTGAAACCGAGCTGGCTCTTGTGAAAATGCCCGTAACTTCTGAACCCGTTTATTTCGCCGGTGATTTTGACGATCCCCGCACAGCACCCAAAGATTTATTGCCGTCTTACAAATACCGGCTCAAAACCCATGACGGCCAGTTTATGGATAACCCGGTCAGTTTCAATCATCCTGTGTTTCTCCTGGCCTCAGGCGTTGAAGCTAAAAATGTACTCGAGGATCTTGCCGTCCTGAGTCGCATGACGCCTGCCTTCAGAAAATTATCCAGTGAGTTTGGCAACGGCCTGCAGTGGGCCCATATTTGTTTAAGCTCAGGCGTGTGTGTTTCCTACCCCGGACACAGCGGTCGTGGGGATGGTTTTGATCCGCGCTGGCAGCCCTGGTACAAAAACGCCAAAGATACGCCCACCTGGAGTCTGCCGGTCATCGACCCTGCCAGCGGTTTCCTGACGTACACGGTTTCAAAACGCCTGTATCGGCTCGACGGCTCTTTTTGGGGGGTTGCCGCCATCGATATCCTATTTGTCGAGGCCCTGAAAAAAAATACGCTTTCCCCGCTTTGGGCGACCGATGCGCGTTCTTTCATCGCCACCTTCGCCGACAATCCGACCACCCGCGAGCCCGGCCTGCAGATACTGGCCCAAAAAGATTATCAGGAAGCCCTGGGCGCCTGGACACCCACAGATGGACGTAAATGGCTAGCTTCGGCCGATAAAGTCGCCTTTAATTTTGTTTTAAAACAGTTGCATATCGGGCAAAGCGGCTATGTGGCATTGCCTTTCCAGGATACTGAATACATCTGGGCGTATGCTGCTATCGATGATTTGACCCAGTTTGTGGTTATGGTTCCCAAATCAACCATTATGGCCTTGCCGGAAGAAACCCGCAAAACCTTCTTTACCTATTTAAAGGAACAGGTCCTGTTTGCCGGCGCCGCTACTCTTTTAACGATTTTATTCCTGGCGGCGGGTGCCATGGTTGGATCATATATGATTACGCGATCATTGCTGCAAATTGCCACTGCCGCCAAAAAGCTGTCGGACGGCGATTTTTCGGTCAAGCTGGGATTGCGCACCGGTGATGAGCGCGATCTGGTGATTCAAGCCTTCAATCAGATGGGGCCGAAACTGGCGGACCATCTGCGCCTGAATCAATCTATGGATTTGGCCATGAAGGTTCAGCAAAAGCTTTTGCCGGCCCGAAATCCCGAAATCCCTGGGCTGGAAATTGCCGGCAAAAGCATTTACTGTGATGAGACCGGAGGCGATTACTATGACTTTTTGGAATATGCTCCGGATAAGACCGGTCAGGTCAGTGTGGTTTTAGGCGATGTCTCCGGGCATGGTATCTCCTCGGCTTTGCTGATGGCTACCGCCCGGGCATTTTTGCGCCAACGGGTGTCGTTGCCAGGAACCCTCGGCCAGATCATTTCAGACGTTAATCGTCAACTGGCCAAAGATGTTGCCGAATACAACAACTTTATGACCTTATTTTATTTGCGTATCGATGCAAAGCAGAAAACACTGGAATGGGTTCGCGCCGGGCAGGATCCTGCCATATTATATGATCCGGCAACCCGATCCTTTGAAAGTTTAGACGGTGAGGGCATTCCCCTGGGGGTCGAAGAATCCTGGATGTATGCGGAAAATCAAAAAGACGGTCTTAAAACTGGACAGATTATCGTTATGGCAACCGATGGGTTCTGGGAGTCTGAAAATGTCAGCGGTGAAATGTATGGAAAAGAAAAAATAAATGAACTAATTCGCGCCCATGCAAGGTTGAGTGCCAAAGGGATCTTGAATATCTTTATCGATTCGCTGTATCGATTTGCCCGAGGCAGGAAATTTGAAGATGATGTGACGCTGGTGGTTGTAAAGATAAAATGACCGCAGGACTTTGGCTATCGCCATCGTGTCCTGCGGTGTTTGACGGGTAGCTATCAATTAGAATCTCTGTGTTTCTTCGCTCGTATCCGATCCATCCTCAGGTGTTTGTGCGGGCTGCTCATCCTGCGGTTTTTCCTCTATTTGTTCTTGCGGGCGTTCATCACCCACTTTTGCCTGCAGGTCGCGGTTTTCCCTTCGCAACGCTTTGATTTTTTTCCGCTGGCCGAAGCGGGAATTAATACCCACCAGCATTCCAATAAAAATACCGACAATGATGGCGCCGTACACGACACCATATAGCGGCAATGGCATGCTGCTTAAGTCGAAATAATAGTGTAGCCGAATAGGCTCAAGGTTGTTGATGCCGAATGTCACCAGGCCGACCAGAACAATCAGCAAAAATATCGCTTTAACATAGCTGCCCATATTCGATCTCCTTCGCTAAGGTTCTGCTGCATCCTCTTGCGCCGATTTTATATTTACAGCGACTTTATTCGTTTAACCGCCTGTTTGTCAAGTATTTCATATTAATCATGATTCCCAGAAGTTAAAGCCATGTTTGCATATACCGGCGCCCTGTGGTTGTCCGGCCGCGTATTATTCCGGTGTTTCATCATTTGCTGGAGCGTCATCCGCGCTTGATTTTTTGGCCTGACCGCCCAATTCTTCGGCTTTTTTAGCAGCTGCCATCGCTTTTATGGTGGCCTTGGCTGAGCGTCGGGCCATTTTGGCGGCCTGCTTTTCAGCCGGTTTGATATTGGCCTGTAGCGCTGCAGCGGCATCGGTGTCAGCGGCATTTGTTTGAATGTGTTGCCGCAGTTTTTCCTTTGTTTCCGCCAGAGCTGCCGCCGCTGCTTGCGCATCTTTTTTAGCCTCTTTGGCCCGTTTCTGGGCATCAGACAATGCATCTGCGGCTGTTGCGATTTCAGCTGCCTTACCTTCTTCCGGTTCGGCCTCGAGCTCGACATCTTCCGCCGCCAGCACCAGGGCTGTCAATGGCAGATCGGCCAATATTTGTTCGACCGGTTGGCCAAACGGGTCCAAAGGTCGGTTGCCCTTCAGGCGAAACGGCAAAAAGACAAGCGACGACCTTTTTGAATAACCGATAACATTGCTGGCTTTGGCGTTAAACACCATTTCGGGCTCGGCTTCGATTCGGACGTTCTCGAGCTTCTGGCGAAAAACCGCCATGGAATCTTCGGTTGGATGATCAAACCCGGGCGCCAGGACCCGGATGCGGGCTCCCTGCCAAGCTTTATTTCGAGTTGTTAGATGGGCCAGAAGCAGCATTAAATGGCTGCTGGTATCATCCCACCACCAGACGTCGATTCGGCGTTGCGCGGCCGGGATTTTTTCCAGGCGTTGCCAGCTTTCATGATTTGCTTTAAAAACAATGATATTGCAGCCGAGGCGAAATGCGGTTTTAATGCGGCGGCCATACAGGATTTCGCGGATGCCGCGTTTGATCGTGGGTTCCTGCTCAAACCAGTTGAGCAACACCGTATTTACTTTTAAGGGGCCGATGCCGTATGCCTGTACCAGGGTGTGAATTCCCTCAATCATTTTAGGCACCACCACCACAAGGGGAAAGGCCTCTGATTTGCTCTCGACGATATCTTTGCGCAGCTCTTTTTCGGCCTCTTCCCGCAACTTGAGCATTTTGGGGCCTTCGCCCTCCAGGATGCGGACCACCGTGGCAAATCCAGTATCGCCCTCGAGCCATTCGACAAATTGCAGCAGACGCTGACGGCGATGGGCATCGTCGGATAACACCAGTAATTGGGGGCGCCAATCACGGGGATGTTCGGGTTCCTGAGCGGCGACCAGCAGGCTGGCCCGAATGCGCTGTAGGTAATACGAGCGCCGGCTGTCTGCCCAGCGTGCCGGCCCGCTGGTGCGCCTCAGGTACTGGAAAATGCCAAATAATATGGCGCCAGCCACAACCGCGGCCTTCCAATCTATGGCCAGCATGACCGTCAGACAGGCCAGCGCACCGGCCAGGCTGAACCGCTGATCATACCAGCGGAAACGCGGGCGAAACGATGGGCTGCCGGCGCGGGCCTCGAAAAAGGTGGCATAATTTAAAAGCCCGTAGGAAATTAAAAAAAACATCGACACCACCGGGGCGATAAGGTTTAACTTTCCCAGCCCAACGGTGGCAAAGGCGATGCCTGCAGACAGGTAAACCCCTCTACGGGGATTATTGGCCGGGCCAACCCCCCGGGCAAACGGCAGTAAAAACGGAAAGATGCGATCCGATGATAAGGATTGCAAAATGCGGGGTGCGCCCAAAAAGGATGCCATGGCCGATGACAGGGTGGCGGCAATTACACCGGCCCCGATAAAAATTGCAGCGGCGGAAACCTGTTTCATGGCGTCATATTCGGCCATCAGGATGCTGCCGGGCAGCGTGGCGGCGAAAACGATGGCCGCCAAGAAATAGACCACAATCGATACCCCAACAGCAATAAAAGTCCCGCGCGGCAGGCTTTTGCCGGCATCCTTTAAATCGCCGGACATGCTGACCCCCTGGGTGAATCCGGTGACGGCCGGGAAAAAGATGGAAAATACTACCCAGAAGCTCAAAGCCCCATCCGGGGAGGACCAATTCTGGGCCAGCAGGGCGCTGTTCCATTTTGTGATACCACCGATGAAAAACGATATAAGAGCGGCGATTAGAATCGCCATGACAACATACTGGAAACGCGTGGCCCAGTCGGCGCCCAGCCAGGCAAAAATAAACAAAAATGAAACCGCTCCGGCGGCAACGAGCTGGGTGGCATAGCCAGCCTGCAAGGACATAACCCGGGTGAGAACTTCACCAAAACCAACACAATAAAATCCGATTGAAACCGACTGAGCCAAAAACAGCACGATGCCGATGGCGCCGCCGAATTCCAGCCCCAACGTGCGGGAAATCAGATAGTAATCACCGCCGCCCTTGACTTTCAGATTGGTGGCAATGGCCGACAAAGAAAAGGTGGTCAAAACCGAGATGCCGTTGGCCAGCGCCAGTATGAGTAAGGCCTGGCCCAGTCCCGCATGACCGACCACAAACCCCAAACGCAGGAAAAGGATGATACCCAGAATCGTCAAAATACTGGGTGTAAAAACACCGGCAAAGGTTCCCAGCGTCCCGCCATGGTTAGCCGGCTTGGGCTGTTCGTTACTTTTTTTTTGCATTCTCTGATTCGACCTATATTCTGATACTTCGCATTTTGCTATGGGGAAGGTGAGATGTAAAGGAAAAAACTATTTCTCTGCGCTCTCTGCGTCCCACGCCCGCCATCGCGACCCTGCCCGCCTCGCCTTGCTCGCATGGCGGGCGGGTTTGCGGTGAGATATAGCACCATCATTATACAGAATCACACGTCGTATTGCGCATCAGAGTTCTTCTGGCGTAAAGGCCACCACATCATCTATTTGTTTTACATTGGCGAAAAGCATAATCAGACGATCGATTCCCAGCGCATTGCCGGCCGCTGCCGGCAGATCCTCAAGAGCTGCAAGGAAACGTTCGGGCAGCGGATAGACAGGTTTGTCGGCCTTGCGCCGCTGATCGCGCTCGTGTTCAAAACGGGCTCTTTGCTCCACGGGGTCGGTCAGCTCGCTAAACGCGTTGCATATTTCAATGCCAGCGATGTAAAGTTCAAAACGCTCCGCATAGCGGGAATCTTGCGGTTTTAATTTTGCCAGCGCAGCGCGACAAGCCGGATAATCAACTAAAAAAACAGGCTGACCGAGGCCCAAGCGGGGTTCAATTTGGACGGCCATGATTTCGTCAAACTGATCTTTTTGCAAAGCTGCCTGCAATGAGCAGGATGCAAATTTTTCAAAAGCGTCTTTGACCGATATACGCGGCCAGGGGGGAAGCAGCTGGATATGACGTCCCTGATAGGTTAAAATGTCCCCTGAATCTGTCTGGCGGGCGACATGCGTGATGAACGCTTCACATTCATTCATCAGGTCCAGATTAGTGCTGCCGGTTCGATACCATTCCAGCAGCGTCATTTCCGGCAGATGCCGCTGGCCTCTTTCCGCCTGACGAAAACATTTGCAAATTTGAAATATCCGCGGAAAACCCGCTGCCAGCAGTCGTTTCATACAAAGCTCAGGAGACGTCTGCAAAAACCAGTCTCCGGATGCAACCGCTTCAATATGGGCCTCGGGCGCCGGCGCCGGTATGCGAACAGGGGTATCAACTTCCAGATAGTCATTGTTGTTAAAAAATTGCCGGGTGGCGTCGATAATGCGGGCTCTGAGACCCAGACGTGGATGCAGCGTTTTTTGACGATGATTTTCCATAATCTGTTTTTGTATTGGATTGCCCGGGCGGCGTCAACTAGTTGTTTGCAAGTGGGCTTTTTAGGGAAAATATGATAAATCCACTCAAACGGTAATCATTTTAGGAGGATAAAATGGGAAAACATCTGGTGCTGGTCGGCGGCGGTCATGCCCATATGACCGTCATGGTCAATCTGCGGAATTATATCGAGCGCGGTCATCGGGTGTCACTGATTGGTCCCTCGGCCCATCATTATTATTCCGGAATGGGCCCGGGGCTGTTGGGCGGCACCTACCGGCCACAGGATGTGCGCTTTAATGTTAAAAAAATGGTTGAAGATCGTGGCGCTGCTTTTATCCGGGACACGGTCACCCGTATCGATGCGGATCAAGAACGATTGGTTCTCAAATCCGGTGCTGAAATGTCCTATGACGTTGTTTCCTGTAATACCGGCAGTAGTGTACCTGCAGATGAAGACCATGTTGCCGGTGGTCACATTTTTCCCGTAAAACCGATTGAAAACCTGATTAAAGTGCGGCAGATTGTCCATGACGGCCTGGGCAGCCGGAACCCGAAGCTGATGGTGGTGGGCGGCGGCGCTGCCGCTCTGGAGCTGGCCGGCAATCTCTGGCGGTTGGTACGCCTAAGCGGGACTGAGGCAGCCATTACGGTTTGCGGCGGCCGTAACTTTTTAGCTTCCATGCCGCCCAAAGCACAGCGCTACGCCAGACAATCCCTGGCAGCACGTAACATCGATATCATTGAGGGCGTGTATGTCAAGCGTCTGCAGGATGGCGTTGCCATCCTGCAAGACCAGCGCGAAGTAAACTTTGATCTGGCGCTGCTGGCCTGGGGCGTCGAGCCCTCGCCGCTTTTCAGGGAATCCGGATTGCCGATCGGAAGCGATGGCGGTTTGCGGGTCAATGCGTATCTTCAGAGTGTGGCCTACCCCAACGTATTTGGTGGTGGCGATTGCATCAGTTTTGAGCCCCAACCGCTTGCTAAAGTGGGGGTGTACGCTGTACGGCAAAATCCAATCTTGTACGCAAATTTGCTGGCCGCTCTTGAAGATAAGGATCCAGAAGCCTTCGTGCCGCAGGATACCTATCTTTTAATTTATAATCTGGGCAACGGTACCGGAATTTTATACCGCGGCAACTGGGTTTTGAAAGGCCGGTTGATATTTTGGTTCAAAGACACTATCGATCGCAAGTTCATGCGCAAATTTCAGGTTTCAGGAGAGACATCTGAAAAGGACACATAATCCTTTTTAACCGTCACCCCCATTGCACGGGAGACCCTGCCAAATGGGGACAGACAAAAACTTTTGGAGGAAAAGATGGTCAAATTAAAAAAACTTTTTACACCCGTCAAATCCATCGATAACGATACAGCCAAAAAGTTTATCGCCGAGCACCCGGAAGGCTCTTACACGCTTTTGGATGTGCGCCAGCCGGGAGAATATGAAGGCGAACACATTCCTGGCGCCAAACTTATTCCGTTACCGGGTCTAAAAGACCAATTAAGCCAGCTGGATAAACAAAAGCCGGTCCTCGTCTACTGAGCGGTGGGGGGGCGCAGCCTGGCGGCGGCGCAACTGTTATCCGGTCTGGATTTCAAAGAAATTTACAATCTTAAAGGCGGCATCAAGGCCTGGCAGGGGAGCACGGCTGAAGGTCCGCAGGAGCTTAATCTGGATTTGGTAAGCGGAGATGAAACCCCGTCTGAAATGATTGCCCTGGCGTATGGTATGGAGATGGGACTGGGGACCTTCTATCAAAATCTGATTGAAAGCGCTGACGATGCAGAACTCAAAGCGCTTTTTACCAAACTGGCCGAAATCGA
>JAHEIW010000131.1 GCA_024639185.1 Deltaproteobacteria bacterium
TATGTCTTTGCGTTCGGGTATGGTCTGTGTCGTCATTTCAAAATTCCTTTCATCGCCCGGCGATACAACTTTGTTGTGCTGATAGCCCTGCAAACCATAACACTGCCCGTAAAAAAATCAATTGGTGAAATGAAAACAAATAATTAAGCTATCAGCCGGTAATTATAAAGTGGCATTCAGCGGATCCTCAAATCGGTGGTCCGCCGGCTGATCGTATCAGACGTGAAGGGCGCGCAACATTTTCTTGAACAGCTCTACCAGAACAATGTACTCACGTTTGAAGAGCTGCCAACCGATGTTCAATACCTGGTCAATACCCTTAAAATGGCCAGGGATGTACAACAGCACCTTCCGGCCTACGTATATCGCATCGTAAACGCAGAAACACCTGATGATGCAATTGTTCTAATGAAGCTATGCCGCAGGGTTTTGCCAACTGTTTTTGAAAACAATGAATGGCATATTGCCCTACTGCTCACCAAAGCTGTGGACAAAGCCGGTAAAAACAATCCGACTTACACACAAGAAAGCAGCCTATCCGCTTATCCTCAAGGGTTTATCTACAAAGATTTAGCAAATTATCTGGTCAGCGCATATGCAGAGATGGAGGATACGGATCGCAAATTTATCGATGAAATCGCCGGCTTGCTGGGGCCCCAGGGCATTGAGATTTTGAGTAAAATTCTAACGGATTGTGATAACCGACAGGCCCGCAAATCCGCAACCGAGGCATTGATCCGGCAGGGTCAAATGGCCCAAAAATGGGTCATAAAAATGCTGGGTGAGGCGAACGACCAGCCCTGGTTTCTGGTGCGAAATGCGCTGATGATTCTCAGATTCGTCGGTAAAAGTGAAAAAGGAATTGATCGGGCACGTAGTTTTGTATCCCATGCGCATCCCCGGGTAAGGGATGAAGCCTTGCATACAATGCTTGAGCTCAAAGCCGGCGATGCCCAGGAACTGGTCATCAATGCTTTAGCAGATCCCGATGACAAAGTTCAGTGGCGCACCGCCAACGCTCTGGTTGAACTGGCGCCACTCTCGGAGGCATCTATCGCCCGAATCATTCAATTGATTCAGGCCAATGCTCCCGAGGAAAAAGAAGCCGCAAGCGTTCATTCTCGAAAAGTGTGCAATATCATCAGATCCCTGGCAGGGGTGGTCACAATCGACAATATCCAGGCCGTCGAGGCTGCCGTGCTCAACGTGGCGCAGATGATCAACAGTCAGAAAAAAGGGCTTCTGCAGCGGCTAAAAAAATCTTCAGCATCACCCCAAACCGCCATTTTATCGGCGGCTATTGCAACGCTGGGAAAAATCGGCACTCCGCAGTCGACCGCCTTCCTTAAAAAACTGGCCGGCTCGAAAACAGCACAAGCTCAAGCCGCCCGCAAGGCAATGCAAAGCATCCAGTCGCGTTACTCGCGGCATCAGCCCGGCGGTACTTCAACTTCTTGAATCTCCTATTATGGATACTCGTTTTTGGGTAAGTACTACCAAACAAGCTTTAGGTTTCACGTGTCGGGCCTTCGCCGAGCCGCAGCGGCTACGTCTGCGCAGGCGGGTGTCAGGTTTCAGGAATGCAAGATCTGACACCTGACACCAAAAAATATTTTTTTAGGAAAAATTTTTAAGTGCCTGTAATGCCAGCATTTTTTTCTTGATGCGCGGCGGATATAGTTTTTCGACTTTGTTGGTCTTATCGTCAAAGCGGTTAATGAATAACCGGCGAATGGGGCTGCCGTAAACGCTGATCATGATGGTTGTGCCGTCAACCGGGTTTCCGGTTTGATGAATGCCCTCGTCCAACGGGCGCGTCAACTCGATTTCACCCGGATTTAAATAGACTGGAGCGGCTTGCAGGAGCTGGGCAAAGCTTTCAACAGAACCGTCGTCCTGGCGGCCGTAGCGGATGACCCCCAGCTCCCCGACCGCTGAGCCCGACACGCCCCAGGAATTATGATCGTGAATCGGCGTGTAATCGCCGGGACCGTACAGAAACATGCGCAGCGAAAAAAGCCGCTTTGGATTCAGATACAGCAAAATCTCATCATCGATCATCTGAGCCTGCCGCAAATCCGGGTACGGGCTACCGGTCTTGATGTTTTTCAGCAGTTTCTCAAACAGCGCTTGATTTTGTAGAAAGCCCGGCAACTCATTTTGAAAAAATTCCATGCGGGCCGCATTCCCGGAAATCCCTTCGATGGTTTCGGACCAGCGCTTGCAGATATCCAGCAGCTCCGGCGGCGGCTTGGGTGGTCGAGGCATAATTTTGATCTCCTAAGCTTTCAAAATTTAAATAACCATATAGAGTAAGGATTTTAAAAATTACAGCTACTGGCCGCTGGCTACTTGCGCCTGGCTCCTAATCGCTGCCTTGTAAAGGCGGGCGTAAAGCCCGCCCCTACAAGATCGATTGACCTGCAGGTTGTAGGGCCGGGGTTTATCCCCGCCCGAGGTATCGGTTGTGATGGTACAACAACTGGTGTCTCTAATTCGACTTTTAGCCAGCAGCGAGAAGCAAGAAGCCAGAAGCCGCCGTTAGGCGTTTTCCAGCCGGACATACTGATCGTAATAGGCGGCGCCGGAGCCGATGTCGGTTAAACGGGCCGCAATCAGCTGGTTGACGCCGCCCCCCCGGCTGATCCAGTCCCCCCGGCGGTAGATGACCACCTCCGGATGCAGTCCTTCCATGGTTTGCAATTCAACCCGCAGCCGCCCCTGCGGTGAAACCAGCTCAACAGGCTTGTCCGGATTCAATTCCTTCAAACAGAAACTCTCAGGCGCTACCCACACCTCAGGTGGCTGCTTTTGATCCTCAGGCAGTATCTGTGAATGAATCGCTTTGCGGCGTACCAGTGATAGCAGACGCAGTGGATATTCTGCCGGTGCCTGCGGTTCGGGATGCAGAATATAGGGAAAGCGGTAGCGACCATCCTGATGGGCAAAGCGTAAATCTTGATAGGCGACAGGTGGTCGATTGGACCGCACGCAGCTGCACTCCCGCAACGCTTCAAGCGTTGTGGATAAATACGGAGAATCTAAAGATGCCCGCATGCAATCTTCGGCCGATGGCAGCTTAACGGCTGGATCCAGGCGCTTGCCGATCTGTCTGAGGATCCAGTAATCATTACGGGATTCGCCGGGGGCAGCCAGGGCCGGGCAGACGTAATGGACCTGCTCGTGCAAATAGGACCCGATGATGTCCTCCTGCTCCATAATCAGCGTACTGGGTAATACCAGATCGGCATGCTGGGCGGTATCCGTCATAAAGGCATCCACCACGACTTTAAAATCTACGCCGGTAAAAGCCTTTATCATGAGCTGCGAATCCGGCGCCTGATTGATGACATTGGAGCCGTTGACCCACAGCATCTCAATTGGCGGATTCTCGGCCTCCAGAATTTCCCGGCCAATGACCGGAAACTGAAAGGAGCGGCGCGGCAGCTTTTCCCGCTTGCGTAACCATTTCAAATTCAGGTTGCGATAGGAGTGCAGCTGAAAATAGCTGCCGCCGCCCGCACGCCCGATATTGCCGGAAAGCAAGGCCAGCGCGTTTATAAATCTTACATTTTCACCGCCGTATCGATAGCGCTGCACACCGGTGCCGATCAGGGTGGCCACCGGATCCTTTTGGGCGTAGCATTCATACACCCGTTGAAAATCCGATTCGGAGACATTGCACGCTTCAAGCAAATCATTGATTGGCCGGGCACCCATCAGAGCCAAAAACTTCTCCGGCGCTCGGGTGTGGCCTAAAACATTTTGATCGATAGCATCGTTATTGATTAACAAATGTAAAACTGCCGCTGCCAGAAAACGATCGCTGCCGGGTCGTATCCGAATCTGCAGGTCTGAATAAGACCGGTTGCCATCGCCGCCCGGCGAAATCGAAACCATCCGGGTGCCGTTTTTACGTGCTTTTTTAACAAGGGCCGCCGTGTGAATTGAACTGCGCGAAAGATCTTTGCCCCAGTTGACGATGCAAGCGGCATTGAGCAGATCGTTGATGTCGTTGTTCTCCCGGGACCCAAAATCATGCACACCGGCCATAAAGCCGGCGGCGTCACACAGCGATCCGCGCACCCGGCTGGTCCCCAGTCGGCTGAAAATCAGGGAGGTGGCCTCTTTTAAAACGCCTTTGGCGCCCTCGTTGTGGATATGTAAAATAGCCGTCGGACGCGAACGCAGCGCCTGGATCCTGGCGGCGCACAGCTTTAGCGCTTCATCCCAGATGATTGTCTGCCAGCCGCTGCGGGTTTTCAGCTGTGGCCGGGTGACGCGATGGGGGCTTTGAACCCTTCTGACGTGATCCTTGAGCTTGGCGCAGGTAAACCCTGAGGTAAACGGATTGTCGGGATTTCCCTTGGCCTTAACTTTGCCGTCTGCGGTCTGTCTGACAATTACCGAACAGGCATCCGGACAATCCATGGTGCAGGCGGTGGTCGCTTTTTCTTTTTTTTCATTCATTATTCGTAACTTAAGCAGCGGGAAAAATTTAGTCAAGAAAGGGGTGGATTTGGAACAGACCAGGGAGTGTGGATTCCACCTGCCGTTGATCTGTAAATTCTCTAAATTGTAGATTACATCTGGCTATCTAAAAATTTAGCTTTACCAATACTTCGTGGAAAGGTACGAGATCAACACCTTAGGTAGTAACATTTTTTGTGAGATGAGATAAAGTCATCTTAAATGGCATTCATCCATTTCGATCACTTTTTCACCCCGACTTGACTATGCATAGCGAGCTCTTAGAGTATCTGAATAAGTTTGACAAAATTAATTTGTTGAGTATATATGGTGGGATTCCTGAATATGAGGTTCGAGCCGGATATGGGACTAATCAGGTCTTGCATACGAAATGTTCAGCAGGATAAAAACCAACTTAAATAGAAAGGAGTCGAAATGGAGGTAAAAGATTATTGCAAAGCGATGTTGGCAGAGGTATCGGCCTGGAAAGAAAAGCTGGAAGCCATGAAGAAAACGGCAGACGGTTTCGGGTCCGAGCAAAAAGAAAAAGTTCTCCCGCTGATCGGACAGCTCGAGCAGGAGGTCGTGAGCGCGCAGATGCGGGTGGATCAGCTCGAGAACGAGTGCCCTTCCGACTGGTCGCCCATCAAGAACGAACTCGACGAGCTTTTCGGTACAGTCGGTAGCAAACTTGACCATGCCTTCCAGGACATGTCTTCCCGAGAAAAGTTATGGTAGATACGAGCCGGGGGGAGGCTGTCGCGCTCTCCCCCCGCCGGTCATTACAATTTGCCCCTTACGGTAATCATGCTACAAATTTTTAAATAAAGACAACCCATCAACTAACTCAAACAATATTGAGCTGGATGGCATGCTCGCAGATGCCGTTGTTTCCATAGCCCAATACATTCCAATCGGCATTCTCTGGCTGCCGGCGCCCTCTCGCGTCAGTGGCTCGGGACATTATGGTGTAGTCACCCTGTTTTTGAGCATCCCACAAATACTCCCAGTGACGCCAGGCGTAGGTTTCCTCAATGCCGGTTAACCTTGCTGCAATCCACGTCTGGCCCCCATCAACAGAAACCTCCACTTTACTAATTCCGGCTTCCCCTGCATAAGCAGCGCCTCGAATTGCCACAGTACCGGCCAACAAATTATCACCATTTATCGGCTCGGTGATAATCGATTTGACCATGATATCTTTAACGACCTCACCGGATCGTGGATCTTCACCTTTTTGAAATACGCGGTATACCTTGTCCATAAAAAATCCTTCGTAAGGCCGATCGAGGACTGTAATTTTATGTAGCCACTTTACACAATTTGCGCCCGTCCAACCTAAAGCCAAAGCCCTCAGTGGATAGCCGTGTTTCAGAGGCAATGGTTCACCGTTCATCTCGTAAGCAAGGATTGTTGAAGAGATTGCTTTTTCCAACGGTATACTGCGGATAAATCTGATCCCGGCCGATCCCAATGGCTTGTCCAAACCCTCGAAGCTAACGTGCTTGGCATTATGTTTCAGGTCGACCATTTTCAACAAATCTTTCAGCCAGATACCACCCCAAATCGCATTGCCGACACCACCGATGGTCCATGGATTGCCGGAAGCTTTCTCTTTGAGCAAAGAGCGGCTGTTACCCGAACATTCCAGGGTATTTGCCACCTCCACTTTGGGCATGCTCCGGATGTCCTCTATGGACAATTTCAAGTTGCGTTTTACCAAACCTTCAATGATTAGGTTCCACGCCGAAAGTTTAACCGGTCGTTGCATAATCTGGCCTTGATTGCGCTTGAAGAATACCCTATTGTCGGTGGTCCAGGTACGTAAAGATTCGATGGGTGTCTCGGCGTTGAGGGGTTTTTCTGTCATCACGCGCATTTTTTTCTTCATCGTAGTACCTAAAAGTCTTTCAAAAATTTCACTTAGGATTCAATATATGACGTATAATATGGTTTAGCATAATTTGTAGCGGGAAAGTGAATCTGATTTGCTGTAGACTATATCCATAAAAGGCATTTTAAGACAACCTATTTTCATTGAACTTTTGTATCATTTGTGCAAATCATAGCTAAACCTATCTTTGAATATTTGCCAACCCAAAAATTAGCAATTTTGATGAAACTTCGCTACGATCCTTATCAAATATTTCGGTTTAGCAAAACGCCTGTAGGTCTTTATGCACGACAAAAGTGGCTTGGAGAGGCCGAGACAGATCGGTGGAAAATTGACTTTAGGGAAACGGTAGCTGCACTTTTGACGGACCCATTGCCTGATGGCTCATGGTCTCGTACTACAATTGAAACCATTAAGCGGCTTTTCGGGCTTCATCTAACCGTGCGATCATCTACAGCACAGATAGATGCCGCTCTGACTTGGCTTCTCAGTAAGATCACCCTCCAGGCAGGAGGGATTTATGTCGATGTTGACGATCTAGACGCTGTCACCAATTTAGAGGGACTTCCATTTATCACAAGTCGCCCTGCCATGCTATTGACAGGTGCGGCGCTGTTTCTATCCAGCCTTTTCGGCCACCAAAGTGATCCTGTTGTGCTGGCCATATACCAGTGGCTTAATGAAGAAGGGATAAAAAACAAGGGCCAATGGTTTGATGAAGCATCTACTCATAATGTTTTGCGCGCCATGGTCGTGCACCCCGTATTTGCTAAAGACAAGGCCACAGCCCTGGCGGTGGAGCATCTGGCTGATCTGCAGACAGACACGAACACTTGGGATCATGATTTGCCTTTTTATCAGACCCTAAATGCGCTTGCGCATTTGCAATTAGATCCGGCGGAAAAACAACTTGAAAAGGCTTTTGGGCTGTTACTCGAAAAGCAAAATAGTGACGGCACGTGGAGCCATGATGAGCCCGAATGGAATACTTTTCTGACGATACATGCACTTAAGAATAAAGGGCTCCTGTAACCCAATTAAAAATTGCGCAAGGACCGTCGACATGCCTGATGTGCTCTTGACCACCGTTTGTCGTCCTTTCGGCGGCAAAGGCGAAGGGGATTCTGTTGGGGCTGAGTTGTTCCATGCTCAGGTGACCCGCAGTCAGGGCATTTTCAGCTATCGTCAGGTAATTCGTTGCTGGGGCCTCGATTATATCGCAGAAAACATTGATGCACCAGTGGTGGTCCTCCATTATCCCTCCAAACGTGAATTTCGTCGTGAAATCCAAAAGCGATTGTACGACATCATCGGCATCAATTTCGTTGTGGCCACCTTTCACAAGGTTCAACAAATGGTGAACATCATACGAAAGCATTCACCAGGGTCAAAAATTGTTCTCGGCGGATATGGTACTGTTCTGTCCGATGAAGAGCTTCGCCCTCATAGCGATTTTATCTGTCGGGAAGAGGGCATCGGTTTTATGCGAAGGCATTTAGGGGAGAAACCGGACCGACCGATTCGTCATCCCTACACTCCCATCGAATCTCCCAGGGTATATTCAGTTCCTCTCAAGACGAAAGTGGCGCAGATTACCGGCGGTCTCGGTTGCCCCAACGGGTGTGACTTTTGCTGCACGTCACACTATTTCAAACGGCAATATATTCCTTTTATTCAGAGTGGACGGGAATTATATGAAACAATGTTCATGATGGAGCGCAAAGCCAAAGAGGCCGGGGATAGCCTGAGTGGCTTTATCTTTATTGACGAGGATTTTTTTATTCACGAAAAAAGGGCAAGGGAGTTTCTTGATTGTGTACGTGAAGGTGGCGTCTCGCCGTCAATCATGGGATTTGGCAGTGTGCGCGGGCTTTCACAATTCACGGCCGACGAGATCGCTGAGATGGGATTTGATATTATATGGACGGCATTCGAGGGAACCCATTCCGGCTACAAAAAGCTGCGGGGCACAAAGCTCGATGAACTTTACCACGATCTCAAATCTCGCGGGGTCGCCATTCTGACCTCTATGATCATTGGCTTTCCTTACCAGGATCAAAAAAATGTTCAGTCGGAATTTAAAGAACTCATGGACCTGGCTCCTGACCTATGGCAGATCCTGATCTACTTTGCATTCCCAGGGACACCCCTTTACAATAAGGTTTTGAAGAAGGGGCGTTATCTGAGCGCTTACCGGAAGCAACCCGATTACCGAAAGTTCGATGGTTTTTCCATGCACTTTAAACATGAGCACTTCAAACCGGAAGAAATAGAAGACCTTCAAAAAGCATTATACCGCAAAGCATTTGAAACGCTCGGGCCTTCCTTGGTGCGCGTTATAAAAACCTGGTTTGAAGGCTACCTCACCATGAAATCTTCTTCCCGGCCACTATTGCGCCAAAGAGCGGAACGAATGCGCGGATATGTTCAAAGCGCTCTTCCCGCAATATATCCTGCGATTTGGTTCGGACCCAATCGGCAACGCAGAGCGGAAGCCAGGCAATTTTTCGATGACATCGTAAAAGAATCTGGCTCCTTTTCCTTTAAAAAGAGATTGGAGTGTTGGGGCACGCTTCCCTTATCTTTTTGGACATGGATGACAGAGAGCCTCGGGTGGTTCCAACAACCAGGGCTTTTTCGCAGAGAGCATCGTGTCTGATCTGGAACCCGGCGAGTCACATGAGGGCCCTGGGTTTGATATACTTTTTCTTTTATTCTAAATCGTACATCTTCAATTATGTTCTTCTATATGCTATAGTATTTTTACTTTGTAAATGGCGGCATGGCCAAGTGGTAAGGCAGAGGATTGCAAATCCTTCATCCCCTGGTTCGACTCCGGGTGCCGCCTCCAGAATTCCCACCATTGGCAACGATGTGCAATTTTTTTCTACAACCACTTATGCCGCAATTCCGTAATTTGAAGTATTAGTATGGAAAGCGGTGAGAATACCATTTCGCAAAACTGTCAACCCTGTCCACATCCCATCAATCGAGTTGAGGAGGAAGCCATGCAGGACGTCAGACCCCAAAATT
>JAHEIW010000132.1 GCA_024639185.1 Deltaproteobacteria bacterium
AGTGGATCCTGGTGGATTACCTTTTTCCCTGGTGTTTTGCTGGTTATTTTTATACTGGTCGTTCTTTTGCTGGGCGACTGGATGCGGGATGTGCTCAATCCCAAACTATATAAAGGCTAAACACCAAACACTAAACATCAATTAAATGAGTCATCTACTCGAAGTTAAGGATCTGGAAGTTAATTTTGCCTTATGGTCGGGTGAATTAACCGCCATTGACGGTATCAGCTTCTCATTGGACCGCGGCGAGCGCCTGGGCATCGTGGGCGAAAGCGGTGCCGGCAAATCGGTTACCGGTTTTGCGATTATCAATCTGATCAGCCGGCCCGGCTATATTTCCGGTGGGAAGATCCTGTTTGAAGATCAGGAACTCAATCGGTTGCCGGAAGATGAAATGCGCGCTATCCGCGGCAACCGCATCAGCATGATTTTTCAGGATCCCATGATGACGCTCAACCCGGTTCTGACCATCGCCACCCAGATGACCGAGACCGTGCTGGCCCATGAGGATGTCAGCAAAGCCGAGGCAATGGACATTGCCCTGGAAAAATTAAAAAAAGTACACATCCCATCTCCCGAGAAAAGATTACAGCAGTACCCCCATGAGTGCTCGGGGGGTATGCGTCAGCGCATCGTCATCGCCATTGCATTGCTGACCAATCCCGGCTTAATCATCGCCGACGAACCCACAACAGCGCTGGATGTCACCATTCAGGCGGAAATCATGGATTTGCTGTTGGAATTATGTGAATCTGAGAAAATGGGATTGATCCTGATCACGCATGACCTGGGGGTTGTCTCCCAGATCACCGAAAAAATAGTGGTCATGTACGCCGGCAAAATTGTCGAAAGCGGATCCACCACGTCGGTGGTGCAGAATCCCCAGCATCCCTATACCCAGGGGCTGATCAAGGCACTACCCGGCATCATTCCACCGGGCTCGCGTTTAAACCAGATTCCCGGTATGATGCCGAACCTGACGGAAATACCCCGGGGCTGTGCGTTCCATCCGCGCTGTACGATCAGCGATACGATCTGCAGCACAGATGTGCCGGCCTTAATCAGCAAGGAGCAGCAGGGTCGCCTGGTGGCGTGCCATATGATTAAATGATCAATAATGATGCTTTGCGAAAGGTTTATCTAAAATCTCAACTACAGGACACCATAACAGCCTGTTAAACGTAAAAGAGCTGGTCAAACACTTTGATATATCCGGTGGCTTGCTCGACCAGCTGGCAGTGGAAAATGGCCGAATGGTTCGCAAAAAAACCACTGTCAAAGCCGTTAACGCGGTCAGCTTTAAGATCATGCCGCAGGAAACATTGGGTGTGGTGGGCGAAAGCGGCTGCGGAAAATCGACCCTGGCCAGAGCCGTTCTGGGATTGTACCCGCCCAATAGCGGTGAGATACACTACCAGGATCAACGCATTGATCGCTTGAGTCCCCAGCAGATGCTGCCCTTTCGCAAAAAAATGCAGATGATATTTCAGGATCCGTATGCATCATTGAATCCTCGCATGACGGTCAATAAGATTCTGGCGGAACCGGTCTATTTTCACAATAAATCCATCAGCGCTCAGGCAGCCAAAGACAAGGTGGCCGAGGTAATGCGCCAGGTGGGCGTGGATCCTGCCTGGGCCGGTCGCTATCCGCACGAATTTTCCGGCGGCCAGCGGCAGCGCATCAGTATTGCTCGCGCCCTGATGGTCGATCCCGAATTTGTCGTGGCCGATGAACCGGTTTCGGCCCTGGATGTTTCCATTCAGGCTCAGATTTTAAACCTGATGATGGAAGCCCAGGAAAAGCGGGGTCTGACGTATATGTTCATCACCCATGACCTTTCGGTGGTAAAGCACATCAGCACCCGTGTGGCGGTCATGTACCTGGGAACCATCTGTGAGTTGGCGCCGACCCAGACACTGTATGAACAACCGACGCATCCCTATACCCGGGCCCTGCTGAGTGCCATTCCGGAGCTCGGCGTTCAAAAACCCAAACACCTGAAACTCAAAGGCGAGGTACCGACCCCCATCAACCTGCCCTCGGGCTGTGTCTTTCACGGCCGCTGCATCTATGCCAATGAACGCTGCACCGTGGAAATACCGCGTCTGATCGAGCAGGATTCAGGCGCTTATGTGGCCTGTCACGGTGTTGAGGAAAAAAGAATATAGATAGCGGTATAGTTATGTATAGATATCGGCATCTTGTATAGTTTATCTTTTGACATTCACTTTTGGTTTTGATAGATCTAATTGACCCTTGTTTAGCAAGCCATTATTTGTTAGAAGCATGTTAACCAACCAAACGAAAGGGGGACACATGTCCAAAAAAATTATCTTACTATTAACCTTAGCCGTCTTTTTGTGTGCCGGCACGGCACTGGCAGCACCCAAATCCGGGGGCACATTGATCTGGGGTCGCGGGGGCGACAGCGTCGGGCTGGATCCGGCCTATGAAACCGACGGCAACTCGTTCCAGGTATGTGACAACATCTACGAAGCGCTGGTTGCCTACAAGGATGAATCCACTGACCTGGAACCCGGCCTGGCCGAATCCTGGCAGATCACGCCGGATGGCAAAACTTACACATTCAAGCTGCGCCAGGGCGTCAAATTCCACGACGGCACGCCTTTCAATGCCGATGCGGTGGTCTTTTCCATCGGCCGCATGATGAAAGAGCGCAATGTCAAATTTCACGGCAAAGCCTGGGATATCCCGGCCCAGGAGCGTTCGCCTGAGTACTGGGTTTCCATGGAGATGGATGATACCATCGGCTCTATCGAAGCCACCGGTGAGTACGAAGTGGTTTTCAAACTCAAAAGAGTCGAAGCGCCGTTTCTGGCCAACATGGGCATGGACTTTGCCGACATCATCAGCCCGACGGCCTTCATGAAAAACCCCAAGGAGTTTCTGCGCAATCCGGTGGGGACCGGTCCGTTTACATTTGTCAAATGGGTCAAGGACGATCAGATTATCCTGGCCAAAAACAAGGACTACTGGGACAAAACCGCCGGACCTTACCTGGATAAAGTCGTCTTTCGTTCCATCCCGGAAAATTCGGTGCGTTTTCTGGAGCTGAAAGCCGGTAGCATCCATGCCTGCCAGTTTCCCAACCCGGCTGATATTGAACTCGCTCGCAAGGATCCAAATATCAAACTCGTTTCCCAGCCGGGCATGAACATCGGCTACCTGTCTTTCAACCACACCAAGGAACCCTGGAAGAGCAACCTGCATCTGCGCAAGGCCATCGCGCATGCCATCAACCGCAAAGCCATTGTGGACAACCTCTATCAGGGGATGGGACAGGTTGCCAAAAACCCGATTCCGCCCACCATGTGGGGCTACAACAAGCAAGTGCCGGGTTTTAAATACGATGTTGAAATGGCCAAGGCGGAGCTGGCCAAAGCCGGATTTCCGGAAGGCAAGGGATTGCCGGAAATTACCCTGTGGTCCATGCCGGTTCCCAGACCCTATAACCCGGATGGACTAAAAATCGGGGTAGCCATGGCAGCCGACCTCTCCAAAATCGGTATCAACGCCCGGGTGGTCAGCTTCGAGTGGGGAACCTATCTGAAGCGGCAGCGTGAGCAGCCGGAGGATATGGATCTCTTCCAGCTGGGCTGGACCGGCGATAACGGTGACCCGGACAATTTCCTGGCGGTTCTCTTCGACGGTCTGGCATCGTCTTCGGTCCGAACCCAGTGGCACAACGAACAATACCACAAGTTGATCCTGCAGGGAAAACAGACTGTCGATCAGAACAAGCGCGCCGAGATCTATAAAACAGCCCTGAAGCTCATCTATGACGAAGTGCCGGTAATCAGTATAGCGCACTCCACCGTCATCACACCGGTTAGAAATGAAGTGATGGATTTTAAGCAACATCCAACGAACTCACAACGCTTTAAAAATGTCTGGATGAAGTAGAAAATTGTATTGCTTCACGTTCTGAAAAAAAGGGAAAGAGGACAGGCCTCTTTCCCTTTTTTGTTTACACCCGGTTCGTTATAAGATAGGAATTTAGAGCTTAGCGAATAAGATATAAATCCGTGTCACATCTAACAATAAATAAATCGTACATTTTTTATTTGGTCGGATTCTTTATTAAAAATATCACCACTCAGAAAAACTATTAAACCCCAAATCACAATGACCAAAATTCAAAATATCAAAACTGTTCTGGTTATTGAAAAATTGAGATTTGAGATTTATTTGTGATTTGGTGCTTGGGGCTTGGAATTTTTTATTGGGTTATTTGAAATGTAATCGACTTTATTTTTTAAAAAACCGTCGTTTGGACACACCATGCTGGCTTACATTATCCGAAGAATTTTTGTGCTCGTCCCCACCCTGCTGGGCGTATCCATTCTGGTGTTTCTGATGCTGCACCTGACACCGGGGGATCCCGCCGAACTGCTGATGGGAGAGCGGGCCTCGGAAGAAGCACTGCAGGAAATACGGGAGCATCTGGGGCTCAATAAACCGCTATATGAACAATACGGGCTGTTCCTCAAACAATTGATGCAGGGCGACCTGGGCGAAACCATCTGGACGCGCCAGAAGGTCTGGATCGAGGTCAAACAGCGCTTTCCGGCCACCATCGAGCTATCCATAGTGGCCTTATTCATCAGTTGTTTTGCCGGTATGATCCTCGGCATTATTTCAGCCACCAAACAATACTCCATTTTCGATTACCTGAGCATGCTCGGAGCGCTGGTGGGCGTCAGTATGCCTATTTTCTGGCTGGGGCTCGTATTTATGCTCATATTTGCCCTCAACCTGGGATGGCTGCCCATGTCGAGCAGATTGAGCGTGGGTATCGATCTTGAAGTCATCACCAACTTCTATATCCTGGATGCGCTGCTGACCCGCAACTGGCCCGCCCTGCGGGATGCGCTCTGGCATATTATCATGCCGGCCGTCACCCTGAGCACCATTCCAACGGCGATCGTGGCCCGCATGACCCGCTCTTCGATGCTGGAGGTGCTGCGTCAGGATTATATCAAAACCGCTAAAGCCAAGGGCCTTTCACAGTTTGTGGTCATTTTCAAGCACGCCCTGCGTAATGCATTGATTCCGGTGGTCACCACCATCGGTCTTCAATTCGGGGTGCTTTTAGGCGGTGCGATTCTGACGGAAACCATCTTTGCCTGGCCCGGCGTGGGCAAATGGATGTATGACGCCGTGATGCAGCGGGACTATATGGTCATCCGCAGCGGCACCCTGTTCATTGCCACGATCTTTGTTTTGATTAATCTTTGCGTGGATGTTTTGTATGCGGTTATTAACCCGAGAATCAGTGTAAAATAGGTTGGTGTTTAGTTTATAGTGTTTAGTGTTTTGTATTGCGTTAATCGCAGGCAAGTATCCAAACACGAAACACCAAACACCAAACACAAATTAATATAAAAAACGAACGGTTAAAGATTCAGTACTTATTTTAAATGGCTAAGGAAAAACCGAAAAAGAACCCGGAAGACCGGCACCCGTTCTTTGACCAGATCAGCCAGTTATGGCGCAACAAAACCGCCGTGCTGGGACTCGTGATCATAACGATTTTTATCCTGAGCGCCATCTTCGCACCTTATCTGAGCCCGCACGATCCGAATGAAACATCCCTTTACGATCAGCTTAAACCGCCGGTATGGCATGCGACCGGCACCTGGAAAAATATCCTGGGCACCGACGACCTGGGCCGAGACATCCTCACGCGACTGATCTACGGTGCACGAGTTTCATTACTCGTAGCGGTCATCAGTGTTGGTCTGGCATTTGTCTGCGGCACTCTGCTGGGCTGTATTGCCGGGTATTACAAAGGGTTCAGAGAAAGCATCATCATGCGCTGCATGGATATTATTCTGGCCTTTCCCTATATTCTGTTGGCGATCGTGGTGGTCGCCTACCTGGGACCCAGTTTGCAAAACGCCATGATTGCCATCGCCATCACCTATGTGCCGCGGTTTGCGCGCATTGTGCGCGGCAGTGTGCTCGAGGAATGTGAAAAGGACTATGTCAGTGCCGCGCGGGCAATCGGGGCACGTGATTTTCGCATTATATTTATTGCCATTTTACCCAACTGTCTCGGCCCGCTGATCGTCCAGACGACCCTGGGGTTTGCCTCGGCCATTTTGGATATGGCCGCTTTGAGCTTTCTGGGATTGGGGGCCCAGCCGCCCACACCGGAATGGGGCGCTATGATTGCCAAAAGCCGGGCGCTGATTTTGCGGGCCTCCTGGGTTATGACCTTTCCGGGCCTGGCCATTCTTTTTGCGGTCTTAGGCTTTAACCTTCTGGGCGACGGATTAAGGGATGCCTTAGATCCGAGATTAAGGGATTGATGACAGTGGTTATGGACAATCAATACCTGTTGGAAATCAAAAACCTGCGAACCTATTTTTACGTTCGCGGCTGGGTGGCCAAGGCCGTTGACAATGTCAGTCTGGCGATCAAGCCCGGTGAGACCCTGGGCCTGGTCGGCGAGTCCGGCTGCGGCAAAAGTGTCACCGCCCATTCCATTATTCGCCTGATACCGGATCCACCCGGCAAAATAGAGGGCGGCGATATCTTTTTCGATGGCCAGGATTTACTGAAATTTTCCAAAGCGCAGATGCGTAAAATTCGGGGCAACCGCATTTCAATGATTTTCCAGGAGCCGATGACATCGCTCAATCCGGTCTTTTCGGTGGGCGACCAGGTGGGAGAAGTCATCCGGCTGCATCAAAAATTATCCCGCGGTGCTACCCGCGAACGCGTGATTGATATGTTTCAACTTGTCGGCATACCGGCGGCCGAAAAACGCCTGGCAGACTACCCGCATCAGATGAGCGGCGGCATGCGACAGCGCGTGATGATTGCCATGGCGCTGGCCTGCAGCCCCAAATTGATGATCGCCGATGAGCCCACCACGGCGCTGGATGTCACCATTCAGGCCCAGATTCTGGATTTAATGAACAAGCTCAAAGATGAAACCGGGGCTGCCATTCTTTTTATCACCCACGATCTGGGTGTCATTGCCGAGATGGCCCAGAATGTGGCCGTGATGTATGCCGGCAAGGTCATGGAATACACGGACGTCAAAACGATTTACGCCAATCCGAAAAATCCATATACCATCGGTTTGCTGCAATCCATCCCGGTGCTGGGCCGAGACAGTAAAGAAGACCGGCTCAAGACCATCTCGGGTGTCGTTCCTTCTTTACTTAATTTGCCGGCCGGCTGCCTGTACAACGATCGTTGCCCGGATGTATTTAGCGACTGTCATCACGTGGAACCCGAGATGTATCAATGCGCTCAAAATCATTACGTCAGGTGTTTAAAATATGCCTAACATCCTGCTAGACGCCCGGAATATTGTGAAACACTTCCCCATCAAAGGCGGGGTCTTTCTCAAGGAAATCGCCGCGGTCAAGGCGGTTGACGGGGTGAGCCTGACCATTGATGAAGGTGAGACCGTGGGGCTGGTGGGTGAGTCCGGCTGCGGCAAAACCACATTCGGCAGAGCGATTCTGCGTCTGGAGGAGCCCACTTCCGGTGACATCCATTTTGAAGGTGAAAGCATTCTCAGTTACGATAAGAACAAGATGCAGGCATTACGCGAAAAGATGCAGATCATCTTCCAGGATCCGTTCTCATCTCTCAATCCTCGCAAGACGGTGTCGCACATTATTGGCGAGCCGCTGCTGGTTCATGGCATGCGCAGCCGCAAGAAACGCGACGAACGCGTGCTGGAGTTGTTAACAGTGGTGGGGCTGCGTAAAGAGCACATGCGTCGTTATCCCCATCAATTCTCCGGCGGCCAGCGGCAGAGAATCGGTGTCGCCAGAGCACTGGCCCTTAACCCCAAACTGATCGTCTGTGATGAGGCCGTGTCCGCGCTGGATGTTTCCATCCAGGCTCAGGTGATTAACCTGCTCAAGGACCTGCAGGATGAGTTCAGGCTGACCTATCTGTTTATATCCCATGATTTGAGCGTGGTGGAGCATGTCAGTGATCGCGTAGCGGTTATGTACCTGGGCAAAATCGTCGAGTTTGCGCCCAGCCAGGCCCTCTACAAGACACCGCTTCATCCGTATACCCAGGCACTCTTATCGGCGGTTCCCGTTCCGGATCCCGCTTTAAAAAGTAGCGAACGCATCATTTTAAAAGGCGACGTCCCCAGCCCCATCGATCCCCCGCCGGGTTGCAGCTTTCACCCGCGCTGTTTGTTTGCCAGAGATATTTGCAGCAAAAGAGAACCGGAATTCAGGGAAATTCGAGATCAGCATTTCGTGTCCTGTTTTTTTGCCGGCAAACTCACACTGGACAAATAAACGTCCTGCTTTAAGCGCTGCGTTGACGACGAATCAATTATTTCCTGAATTTTGCACGAGTCGGAGGCTTTCATATGCAAGGCATTTAAGGGCGAGGCTATAGTCAACTATGCCTCGGCCTTAATAACGCAGCAGATGGAAGCCTCCGGCTCGCCGCGTTGTTCTCTGGGTGAAAATTAATGAGATAAAATAATTTTCATCCTTTATATCTTTTTGGTATTTTGAATCAGCTCTATAATTCGTTTGGCTCGCTGTAATATAGAGCAATCTCAACTTCCCATTAATTTTCATGCAAGATTTAGGTATTTATTTTCAGCAAATTCATGCTGCCTAAAAAACCCGCATCCACATCCGTCGATTTCACCACCCGGGAAGGCACCACGACATAGCACGCCTGCGGTGCGATATGCTCCCCATGGTCATCTTTGGCAAACACCTGCCCTTTGCTCAGTTTTGTTCCAGTGGCGACATTGGCGATGAGGAATCTAAAATTGGGGCCGGGTTTAATGGCGCCGATGCTTTCGTACTGCTCGATAATCGCACCGTCTTTTTTGGGTGTTTTAGCTGAAGCAGGCAACATCTGATAATGGGCCAGCAGGGTTTGCATGTGGCGTCGGGAGGTATCTATCCCCTGTTGGGACTGGTGATTACCGCACTCCACAATCAAACTGCTAATATGCCTCTGGCCGGTAGCTGTGATCAGGGCCCCGGGCATATGTGCCGGGTGATAGGCAAAATGCAATGCAATCTCACTGATGTTAAGCGTCAATTCCAGGCTGCGGGAGTTGTCTTTTTCATAAACACAGATTTTAAAATCACCGATGCTGACCGAATGCAGATCCAACAGGGCTGCAATTCCGCTGTTCTGCTCCAGGTATTGGATGATGTCGTAAGCCCGCCGGCCTTCAATGGTCGTGCTATCCGGCTCGTGGAAGCTGCGGTTCAGATCCCGGTCGACGTAGCGCTGGTCTTTTTGGAAAGCTTGCGGGTTGCCCAGCAGCAGGCTGACTTTACCGCTTTGCAATTTAAGATCACCGTTTTGCACCTGCCGATGAAAGGCCACCATGGCCTTGACACCG
>JAHEIW010000370.1 GCA_024639185.1 Deltaproteobacteria bacterium
GCATCCACAATCCATTGGCTGGATCTTAATTTGAATTCTGCCATTGTTTATGCTCCTCGTTTTAGGAACAATTGGAATGGTTAATCACGAAAGCACGAAAGGGCGAAAACACGAAAAAGAATAAAATACTTTTAGCTTTCGTGCTTTTAAATTTTCGTGTTTTCGTGATTATAAAAACAGTTTCACTTCCTAACGTGCGATTATTTAGCCGCCGATGGCGCGCATGGCCCGCCCGCAGGTATTTTTATGGTTTTTTGCGTTTAAGTGGTGTCCGGAAGGCTTTGCAGCCACAGCCTGGCTGAATATGTCAATAATATCGCCCTGGGTTGCCCCACTTCTGAGTGCCGCTTTAATATCGATTTCTTCCTGCGAAAACAGACAGGTCTTGATTTTACCATCAGCGGTCAGCCGCAGGCGGTTACAGGAACCGCAAAAATGCCAGCTGATGGGTGCAATGAAGCCGACTTTGCCGATTGCCCCCGGAAGCTTGCACAGCCGTGCCGGGCCGTAGGAATCGGTAGCCGGTTCGATTTGAACCCGGTCAATTTGATGGATCCTTTTCATAAATTCCTCAACCGGCACGAACAGTGATTCATAGTCGCCGTAAGCTGTGCTGTTGGTGGGCATCAGCTCGATAAAGCGCACATGGTAAGGTTTGCTGAGGGTTAAGGCGGCCAGATCTTCAATTTCATCATCATTGATGCCCCGCATGACCACGGTATTGATTTTGATGGGGTCCATCCCGACGTGTTCGGCATGTTCGATACCGGTCAGCACCCGGGGCAGCCAGTTGTAACCGGTTATTTTTTCAAACCGTTCCGGACTAAGCGTATCCAGGCTGATGTTGATTCGGCGCACACCGGCTTTAAACAGGGGTTCGGCCATTTCGGCCAGATAGATTCCGTTGGTCGTCAGGGCCAGACTTTTCAAACCGTCCAGCTCGGATAACATCCGGCAAAACTCAACCACGCCCTTGCGCACCAGCGGCTCGCCGCCGGTGATGCGGAGTTTGGTTATGCCGGCAGCGGCTGCCGCCCGGGCAACCTTAAGCATTTCTTCGTAGGTTAAAATCTCAGCGCGCTCCAGATGATCGCGGCCCGAAAACGGTGTGCAATAGTAACATTTGAGATTGCAGTGATCGGTAATCGATATCCTCAAGTAATCAATTTTCCGTCCGTAGCTATCAACAAGTTCCACTGTATTTCAGCTCCATTTCCGCATGCAAGTTATCCGTTATTTGTCATTCGTTATTGGAATGAATTCATAAGGGCAAATGCCGATTGGTATAAAAATAAAATTAAAATTTTTTGGAAACCATTTCAAAGCTTTAGCTCTTTTTTGATTAAAATAGTGCTCCCAAAAATTGAATTGATATTTTGCTTCGCTTAGAAGAGCATGGTAAAGATTTAAATATTTTGAGAAACGGTTTTAAAGGCTTGATTTGCGTTCGAGAGCAAGGCGTAATTCGGTTCAAAAGCGGAGCGTACACGATAGTACGCGAGCATTATGGTTCGAATTACAACGCCGCTATCGGACGCAAGGCGAGTGTTTAAAACCGTTTCTATTTGCCGAATGGGCAGTGGGGGTAGATACATTCTTCACAATCACGACATAATCCTCCGTGGCCCAGAAACGCCAGCTCCTTTTTACCGATTTTTTCGCCGGCTAAAATGCGCGGCAGCACCAGATCCAGCACGGTGATGCGGTGAAACAGGCCGCAGGCCGGCACCCCGAGTAACGGTACCTCTCCCACATAAGCCACTAAAAACATGGCGCCGGGCAATACGGCCGCGCCATAGTGCATTTCAGTGGCACCGGCAGAGCGGATCCCCTGGCGGGTAACATCATCCGGATCAACACTCATACCGCCGCTGAGCAGCAGTAAATCACAGCCCTGCTCCAGATGGGAGCGGATGGCCTTGTGGATCAGGTCGGCATTATCCGGCGCCAAGGCCTTTGAGGTCACCTCCGAACCCAGGGCCTTAACCTTTTCGGTCAAGATGGGTTCAAAGCGGTCTTCAATCAGGCCGTTGTAGACTTCGTTGCCGGTAATCACAAGGCCCACTCTGGCTTTGCGCAGGGGTTTGACGGCTAGCACGGCCCCATTCTGACGGGCAATGGCGGCCGCCCTTTCGATGGGAGCGCGCTTCATGATCAGCGGAATGGCGCGGGTGGCAGCCACCTGTTGTCCTTTTGTGACAAGGGTGTGACTGTGGAGGGTGGCGCACATGACCTCATCGACCATGTTAAAGGCGGCCAGGGCAGCAGTATCGACATCAAAGAGCCCATCTTTTTCGGCCAGCAGTTTGATCTTGCCCTCCCGGGGCTCATCTTTCCAGACAATGCCGTCACCTGCCAGGGCGTCAGCTAAAATGGCGGCGGCCTGATCCTCATGGATTTCGTCATTTTCCAGATCGATAACATAGAGATGATTCTTGCCCATCTTTTGAAGGCGACACAAATCATCATCGCAGACCGTATGCCCCTTGTGAAAAGCGGCACCTTTAAATTCGCCCGGACGAATTTCGGTCA
>JAHEIW010000371.1 GCA_024639185.1 Deltaproteobacteria bacterium
TCGGTGGCATCGAACAGGCCGAAACCTACGGTGAATTTCAGCCGGAGATGGATTTAATCAACAGGGCTTTTGCGGAAGTCATGATGGAAGGCGATGCCAAGGGTCGGGTGTTTACCTTTCCCATACCCACGTACAACATTACGGCAGATTTTGACTGGAGCAATCCCAAGCTGGACATGGTCTGGAAAATGACCGGAAAGTACGGGATCCCCTATTTTTCTAATTTTGTCAATTCCGATATGGCCCCTGAAGATGCCCGTTCCATGTGCTGCCGTCTGCGGCTGGATAACCGGGAGCTGTTAAAACGCGGCGGAGGGCTTTTCGGAGCCAATCCACTGACCGGATCCATCGGCGTGGTGACCATCAACCTGCCACGCATCGGCTATATCAGCCAGAGCCGGGATGACTTTTTCAGACATCTCAAAGAAAAAGTGCTGCTGGCCGCCGAGAGCCTCTCGATCAAGCGTAAAGTGCTGGAACTCTTTACCGATAAAAACCTGTACCCCTATTCGCGATTTTATCTGCGCAACATCAAAGAAGGGGCCGGATTGTACTGGAAAAATCACTTCTCCACCGTCGGAATTATCGGCATGAACGAAGCCTGCCTGAATTTTATCGGCGAAGATATCAGTTCAGAGGCCGGTCAACAATTTTCCCTGGCGGTGATGGACTTTTTGCGCGATCTAATTTCGCAGATACAGGAAGATTGCGGTGACATTTTCAATCTTGAAGCCACACCAGCCGAAGGCACCTCCTATCGTCTGTGCATGCTGGATAAAAAGGCCTATCCGGAAATTATTTGTGCCAATGAAGCCGATTATCGTGACGGAGCGGCGCCATACTACACCAACTCCAGCCAGCTGCCGGTCAATTTCAGCGAGGATATTTTTCAAACCCTGGAGTTGCAGGACCGCCTCCAGGCCAAATACACGGGGGGGACGGTTTTGCATATTTTCCTGGGCGAGCATGTCAGCGATATCGAGACCATTAAACGTTTGATCCGGAAAATTACCGCCAATTATCAGTTGCCGTATTTTACATTGACACCGACCTTCAGCGTCTGTCCTTCGCACGGCTATATCAATGGCGAGCAGCCGACGTGTTCGATTTGTGACCAGGAAACAGAAGTGTATTCCCGGGTGGTCGGCTATTTGCGGCCCGTAAAACAGTGGAATAACGGCAAACAGGCCGAATACGGCGATCGGAAGGTTTATAAAGTCGCCTAATTTCCAGAAGACAGAAGACAGAGGACATCTGACCTCTGAGGAAAAGCTATGAATATTGGCGGACTATTGAAAAACAGCATGATTGATTATCCGGGCAAGGTCAGTTGCGGAATTTTTCTGACCGGTTGCAATTTTAATTGCCCGTATTGTCATAATCCGGGTCTGGTCAGGGGCCGCACACGGCACACCGCCGAATTCGATCCGGACAGCATCTACCGCTTTATTGAAACCCGTAAGGGTTTTTTAGACGGTGTTGTTATTTCCGGCGGGGAGCCGACCCTGCAGGCGGATCTGTATGATTTGTGCCGGGATGTAAAGGAAATGGGATATTCGGTAAAATTGGATACCAACGGCAGCCGCCCGCGGGTCCTTAAGCGACTGATTGCAGAAGGGCTGGTGGATTATATCGCCATGGATCTGAAAACCGACCCGGTCGAATACGCCACCTACATTCAATCCGAATGCAACGTCAACGCAATCCTTTATAGCATTGAGATCATCATGAATTCAGCGATTGCCTATGAGTTCAGGACCACATGCGTCAAACCCATCGTGACCGCACGTGAGATTGAAAATATATGTCGCCTGATTGAAGGCGCCCGCATGTATGCGCTGCAGCGGTTCCATAAAAGTGAACTGCTGCATCCTGAGTTTTTCAAGGAAACCAATTATGAATACAGCGATGCTGAACTTGAGCAGCTTAAAGCGGTCGCCGAACCATGGGTTCAACAGTGCCTTATACGTTAAAATTTTATCTGAGATCGCTATTTTTGGTTATAAAAAGTGTCTAAAGTAGGAAGTGACTAAAGTGCCTAAAGTTGTGGTGTCGCTTCGCTCCATCTTTTTTAAATTGACAGAATTCCTTAATTTTAGGCACTTTAGCTCATTTTAGTTCATTTTAGGCACTTTTTTTAGTGCAAAAAGCGCGCATAAACGATCAGCCCCCAGATGATCACGGCGGTCAGCTGGCTCACGGCAGCAGCTGCCGAGCCCAAATCCTTTGCATGTTTGGACAGAATATGGTGTTCCGAACCAATGCGGTCCACCACGTTTTCGACCGCCGAGTTCAGCAGCTCGGTGATCAGAACCAGCATACTGCAGCCGATCAGCAGCGCCCGCTCCACGGCTGTTTCACCAATCCACATACCGATGGGCAACAATATTGCAATTACAATCGTCTCAATCCGAAAAGCCATTTCATGGGTCCATGCGGCCTTAAACCCGTCCCATGAATAGACCACAGCCTTTAAGATGTGACCGATGGCCGTTTCTTTTTCATTTCCCATCCCTGTTTCCTTT
>JAHEIW010000042.1 GCA_024639185.1 Deltaproteobacteria bacterium
TCTAATCTGAATTGATACATCGTATTGCGCCTGGCAAGTCATTGCAAAATACAGTTTTAGGTTAGGATTCAAACAACCCCATCAACTGGGAAACACAGTCTTCAAATGTGTTGGTCTCGTCAATATCCTGCTTTAAATAACGATTGATTTTATCCATCATCGTAATAGCATAATCGATTTTAGGGTTGCTGCCAGCCACATAGGCACCGATATTAATCAGGTCTTCGGCCCGGCGATAGGTTGCCATAACCTCCTTGAGTTTGCGGGCACAGCGTTTTTGTTCTGCATCCACAATATCTTCCATCACCCGGCTGACACTACCCAGGACATCAATGGCCGGATAATGGGCATGGTTGGCCAGGTCCCGCGATAGATTGATATGGCCATCAAGAATAGAACGCACGGCATCTGCAATGGGCTCGTTGGTATCATCACCTTCGACCAGGACGGTATACAGTCCGGTGATGGTGCCTCTGTTGGCGGAAGTCCCTGCCCGTTCGCATAATTTGGGCAAAAGCGTAAAGACTGACGGTGTATACCCTTTGGTGGTCGGCGGTTCGCCCAGTGCCAGCCCGATCTCCCGCTGGGCCATTGCAAAGCGGGTGACTGAATCCATCATCAAGTTGACATGGTGACCTTGATCGCGAAAAAATTCAGCAATGGCGGTTGCTATAAAGGCGCCCCGCATGCGAATTAAAGGTAAATGATCTGAGGTTGCCACCACAATCACCGAGCGTTTTAAGCCTTCGGGACCGAGTTCTTTTTCAATGAACTCATTGACCTCACGACCGCGCTCACCGATTAAAGCTATCACGTTCACATCGGCGGCGGTTTTACGGGCAATCATGCCCAGCAATACACTTTTACCCACTCCTGAGCCAGCAAAAATACCGATTCGCTGACCGCATCCCAGCGTCAGTAAACCATTAATGGCCCGAATACCCAGGTCAAGCGGTTTGGCAATCCGTTGGCGGGACAAGGGGTTGACCGGAGTCCCGTATATCGGATATTCGCATTCAGCTGCAATCGCTCCTTTGTTATCGATGGGGTTGCCGAGGCCATCGACAACCCGCCCCAAAAGTCCCCTGCCGACCGGAATAACCGCTTTTTGCTGCCGAGCAACAATCGGACATCCGGGACCGATGCCCCGCATCTCCTCCAAGGGCATCATCATGACCTTGTCATCCCGGAATCCCAAAACCTCTGCCGTTATCTTGCGCAGCTCACCCTTTGTGTATATGTCACAAACCGTGCCCAGTTTGGAGACCGGCCCCTGGGCTTCGATGACCAGACCCACAATATTGGTCACTTTCCCGTTGGCCTGAATGGTACAGGTCGTATCCAGGCATTGGCGATATTTATCCAGGCGCAAGGGTGTATTCATCGCTGCTTATGCCTTCTTCTGTTTCGGCTGCGCGAGCTGGACCTGAAATGCTTCTTCAATGACCTCAAATTGCTTTTCGATGCGCGCGTCGATGTCCCCGCGATCGGTTTCAATCAGACAGCCACCGCTTTGAATCGAATCCTGGGCCTCAAAGTCAATCTGGTCGAAATTTTGCAGGAAGCGCGTGAATCGGGATTGGGTGTTTTGGATTAATTGCAGGTCTTCGGGGTTGAGTTTGATCTTAATTTTACCCGGATTATCAACTTGCGCCAGGGCTTCACGTGCAACACAGGCAACTGTTTCCCGGGTCGTTTTGATCTCATGGCAAACAATCTTTTTAGCAATCGACAACGCCAGGTGCGTAACTTCTGTTTCAAGCTCTTGATGAATTTCAGCACGAATATTTTGCAATTGCTCAAGGGTGCGTTGCAGGCTTTCAATAGCAGGCTGTGCTTTATTCGTTCCGGACTCGAAACCCACTTTTTTACCTTCCAGAAAACCCTTTTGGAAAGCGCTTTCTTTAATCTCATCAATTGCACTTCCCTGTTCTACTGCCGGTGTTGCTTTTTCCTCCGGCACAAGCGGATCCGCTGAGCAGGCCTGATCCGGATCTATATCTTTAAAATGTGAGCGCTTGAATTCGCTGTTAGCTGTCCGACGCCTGCCATCATTTGCAGGTTCATCCACCGGGATATTGGGGAAATAGTGCAGATGAAAACCATCCGTCAGCGCTGGTGAATCTTTTTTGATGGCATCAGTCAATGATATCATCTCCTCGGCGGCCGGCAATAATCAACTCTCCTTTGGTTTCCATCTCCTGAATAATATTGGTAATATTTTGCTGTGCGTCGGTGACCTCTTTCATGCGAACCGGTCCCATATCTTCGATCTCTTCTTGCAGCATCTCGCCGGCGCGTTCCGACATATTTTTGAAGATCTTTTGCCGAACCTCCTCGGAAGCCGCTTTAAGTGCAATCGCCAGCTCCATGGTCTCGACTTTGCGCAACAATTTCTGTACACCACGATCATCGACCAGCAGGATATCTTCAAACACAAACATGCGTTGTTTGACCTGTGCGGCTACTTCCATGTCCGCCTCTTCCAGTTCATTTAAAATCAGTTCGCTGGATATCTCATCGGTCTGATTTAACATCTCTGCCAATCGATCAATACCGCCGCTGACATTTGAAATCGAATTTTGTTTGGTTTTCAAAATCTCTTTCAAAACGGCATTGACTTCATTAACAATGGCAGCGGTCACCTTATCCAGATTCACAACCCGCATCGCTACCTCTGTTTTGATTTCATCCGGCAATTTAGCGATCACATCGCTGGCAACACCGGTCTTGAGATGCACCAGAATTATGGCAATCGTTTGGGGTTGCTCATCTTTAATCAGATCAAAAACCTGCTCTGCGCTGAGTGACTGGATGGCCTCGAGACCATTGGTTTCGGCAGCGGCATCAACGTCGGATTTCGCGTTGGTGCCGGCAGTAGCAGAGGCGGATGTCGGCTTGGATTTATAGCGCTGGGCAATAGCAGCAAATTCTCTGGCGACCTGGGCGACGACCTCGGGTGATATGGTCCGGATTTGAGACAAATGACGATGGATGCGCTCTTTTTCCGGATCACTCAGCCGTTGCAGTAACCGCTCGGAGAGCGGCTTGCCCAGCGCGTGAATCAAAATGGCCGCTTTTACCGGCCCTGCTATGTTTTTGGAATCCATATGTTTGTATACCTAATAGCCCCAGATACCATCCAGCATAAGCATTATTCTTCTTTCAACCAATCTCGCATCGCGCCCACCGACGCCTCATTGTCGCTGGTAATCAATTGCGATATTTCATCCTTGAATGCCAGCAGTTTTGGATCAGCGCCGTATTCGCCTTCCAGTTCGCCGACCGTTTTAGGAAGCTGCCCCAAAATCTCGGCCTCACCGGCGGTCCTGGCGGTCAGCCATTTGATCAGCGGTTTCACCACGAACATAAAAGAGAGAATCAAAAATAAACTCAAAAAGGCGTATTTAAAGAAAGGCCTGTACTTTTTAAGGTACACCAGCCAGCGATCCACCGTTGATTCGGCCTCGGCCTGGGCCACCTGGTCACTTTCAAACGGGATGTTGACAACTTCAACTTGATCACCGCGGTCGACATCAAAGTTAACCGCCCGTTTGACCAAATTTTCGATTTTAGTCAGTTCTTCGGCCGTACGGGGCACATAGGCAATTTCGGTTTCACCGTCATCAGTCTCGTTGGTCTGGTAGGTGCCATCGACCATCACTGCAACCGAGATGCGTTTGATGCCCCCCACAGGCTCCAGCGTGCGGCTGGTCAATTTTCCAATCTCATAGTTAACGGTTCGGTCCTGTTTGGCAAAAGTCGTATTGTCGTCCTGTGTGGTCTGGTTGAGGCCGGTCTGGCTTTCGGGCAGATTCGATTGAATTCCAGGGATGCCCTTGGGGATCACATCGTTATCTTTTGCCGTTTCATTGAAGGTCTGTTCGCTGCGCACAACTTGATTTTCCGGCAAAAAGCGCTCTTCGGTCAATTCATGCTGTTTAAAATTCAGCGCACAGGACACGCGCACGATGGCCCGGTTGGCGCCCAGGGCCTTTTCGAGCATGGATAAAACACGGTTTTCGAGTTTGCGTTCGACCGTGAGCTGATGATCAAGCTGATCCGAGCTCAGGGTGGTAACCCCCCCAGCATTATGCCGACCGGTTAATAGACGGCCATTGCTGTCGACCACGGTGACATTTTCCGGGTTCAGACGCGACACACTCGAGGATACGAGGTGCACAATGCCTTGCACCTGCTGTTGGGAGAGCCATTTGCCGTGGCGTAATTTCAAGACAACCGACGCGGATGCGACCTCTTCGGCTTCGATAAAAAGCGACTTTTCCGACATGACGATATGGACGCGGCAGCTGTGAACCTCTTCAAAGCCATTGATGCTGCGCGCGAGCTCACCCTGGAGAGCTCTCTGGTAATTAACATTTTGAGCAAATTCAGTCATACCCAGCTTGGTGTTGTCAAAAAGCTCAAAACCCATGTTCCCACCCTGGGGTAATCCTTCAGAAGCCAGTACCATACGGGTTTCGTAGATCCGTTCCTGCGGTATAAGGATCGTACTACCGTTGGTAGAAAGCTGATACGGTATTTTTTGGTCTTTCAACCGGCTGAGGATGATCCCGGCTTCATTGGCATCCAGATGACTGTACAGGGGATGAAATTCAGGTTTAGCGGCCCAGTTCATTAAAAACACAAAAGCGGTAATTGATCCCACCGCAAGTGTTATAAACACGATGCGCTTGCCGATGCTGATGTTTTTAAACAGAGCTTGAATTTGCGCTACGATTTGTCGAAAAGGCATTGACGATCTCCGATTTTAGGCCGACATGCGCATAATCGTTTCATAAGCTGAAATTATTTTATTGCGAACCTGCATGAGCAGCTGAAAGGCCACATCCGCTTTTTCCAGTGCGATCATGGTTTGGTGGATATCTTTTTGCGTGCCGGCCGCAAGATCCTGGACAGCAGTCTCGCCGGCCGCATGTAACTGGTTGACATCATCCAGAGATCGGGCCAGCATCGAGCCAAAGGATACCGAATCGGGATCTGGTTGGTTCCGTGCGCCAGCCGGTCGGTCTACAAAAGAAGGCAGTTCTTTTGGAATGGTGACTTCATTCATGATTATTGTCCTATTTCAAGCGCTTTGAGCGCCATATCTTTGGCGGATTGAATGGCGGTGATGCCAGCCTCATAGCTGCGGGTGGCCGAGATCATATTCACCATTTCTTCCATCATATTGATATTGGGCATCGCCAGATAGCCATTATCGTTAGCGTCCGGATGGGTGGGATCGTATTTCATTATCGGTTTACGGGTATCTTCTACGATACCGACAACAGAGACTTCCTTAAGAAGCTCTGTTTGTCGGTTGCGCAGGATATTGCGAAACGATGCCTCTGGTGCCTGGGCAGCAAAAACTGGATCTTTGCGGCGATAAGGTCCTCCGGTCCGGGTTCGAGTGGTGTTGATGTTCGCCAGATTGGCGGATATTAAATTCATGCGCAGTCTTTGCGCCGATAAGCCCGAGGCGCTGACATTGAGTGCATCAAAAAAATCCATGTTTACTTCCCTCCTCCTTGGATGACGTTCTTAAGTCCCTGGAATTTTTTCCGAATAAGCTGTGCCGCGGTCCGATACAGAATAGTGTTTTCTGCCAGTTTGCCCATGGTGCGGTCCAAATCCACGGTATTGCCATCGGCTCTCAAATTGACAGCCATCGGATCGCTGGCTTTGATCTTGACACCATCCGCCGCTTGCCGGCGACTCGACAGGTGTAGGGGTCCGGTACGAACCAACTGCAGCGTCCCTGAATGGCCGCCTTTCTTTTGGCGCACATCTTCCATAACGACCTCAAATGCTTTGTAATTCGGCGTATCGATATTGGCGATATTTGAGGTCAAAACCCGATGCCGCAGCGAACCCCGGTTGAGGGTTTTTTGCAGGCTTGAGATGGCCCCCTCAAATAGCGTTTGGGTTGGCATTTTTAACATTCCTTATCAAGGTGTTTGCGGTTATGTAAAAATTCGAGCAAATTTCATACCATGCTGACAATGGCGTGTCTTGAATTGCACTATTTTTATTTTTATAATAATTACAATTAATTATTTTAAAAATGCGATCAGACGCGAGTGCCTTTAGCGGCAAAATATACCGTTTGGTGGCCCCATTCGTGCCAGCCCGGGGCCGGGGAGCTCTAACCACCTTGGGCTGCTGTCTGGGTCTCAGATGCTTCCATTTCTTGCTTGTATTCCTTTAATTTGTTACGCAACGTCCGGATGCTGATACCCAACAATTCTGCAGCCCGGGTACGGTTATCATCAACGTCCTGCAAGGTTTTGGTAATAAGCTCTTTTTCCATTTCCTTGACGGTCATGCCAGCCTCAATCGATATGGCCGCCTGGGAACTGCCTTTTGTATCACCTGGTTCCAAAAACAGGTGTTCCGGCAACAGTTCGGGCCCGTTAATGATCAGCACGGCCCGCTCGATGGTATTTTCCAATTCCCTGATGTTACCTTTCCATTGTTGGCCGGCCAAGCAGGCCAGAGCTGCATCAGAAATTTTCAGCATATCGCGCTGATTGATCTGACAAAATTTCTCTACAAAATGGGCCACCAACAACGGAATGTCCCTCCGGCGCTCTCTGAGCGGCGGAATGGTAAATGGAACTACGTTTACGCGATAATACAGGTCCTCGCGGAATTTGCGCTCGGCAACCGCTTTTTTCAAATCCACATTGCTAATGGCCACGACCCGGGCATTCATGGGTACCGGTCGGCTGCCTCCAATTCGATCGATTTCCCTCTCCTGCAAAACACGCAGCAATTTGGCCTGTAAGGGCGGTGTCATTTCGCTGATTTCATCGAGCACGACGGTGCCATGTTTGGCAAGTTCAAATTTACCCATTTTACGGCCGACAGCCCCGGTAAAGGCGCCTTTTTCGTGACCGAAAAGCTCGCTTTCAGCAAGGGTATCGGGTAATGCTGCGCAGTTGAGTGCTACGTAAGGTTCATCTGAATAGCCACTGTGCGCATGAATGTAGGCCGCCAGGAGTTCTTTGCCGGTTCCGCTTTCTCCCTGAATCAAGATCGTTGAGCGACTGGTTGCTACATTTTTTGCTAACTTTAAAATATCCAGTAATTTCCTATCTTCAGCGATCAATGTTTTAACTGTTACTTTAGACTTAACTGCTTTTTTTGACACTTGTATTTCACCATCTTCATGCATGCACCCCAGAACTTTTTTGACCGTAGCCACCAGGGTTTCAAATGAAAATGGCTTCAACAAATAATCGGCTGCCCCTGCCTGCATGGCTTCAACTGCATTGTGAATGGATCCAAAAGCCGTGATCACAATGACCGCAATTGCGGGCTTTATTTTTTTGATAGCCCCAATGAGTTCCATGCCCGACATTTCAGGCATTTTTAAGTCCGTAATAACCAGGCTAATGGGATCTTTTTTTATTTTCACCAAAGCGTCCGTGCCACTGGCAGCGCTTTCAACGCTAAATCCACTTCGGGTGAGCGCGTGCGAAAGCGCGCTGCGCATCTCAGATTCATCATCAACAATTAATATTGGCGCAAGGCCCATAGCTAAAACTCCGCCCAATCATTTGATATTTAGTCATTCTTGATTTCAGGGCCACTCCACACAGGCAGCGATACAACGCATTGGGTCCCTTCGGGACTGCTGCTGATATCGATGCACCCGCCATGTATCTTAATGATATTATGCACGATGGTCAGACCTAAGCCTGTACCTTTCTTGCGGGTGGTATAAAACGGATCAAAAATCTTTGACAATTCAGTTTTGGCAATTCCGCAACCCGTATCGATCAGATGCACTTTGGCTAAATGCGTGCCAGCAATACCGCTGGTTTTGCGGGTTGAAATATGTAAGCGCCCGCCGTCGGACATGGACTGAATGGCATTGAGTATCAGATTCAAAAAAACCTGCTTGAGTAATTCCAGATCACCTTTGACAAACATCGCTTCGGTGGTCAGTTCGGTCTGGACATCGATTCCATCCTGGGCATCCAATAAATGACCGGCAAAAAACAGGGAATCTTTCAAGGCCTCATGAACATCCAGCACCTGTTCATCCAGCTGCTGGTCCGGTCGCATAAACAGCAACAAATTAGACACGATATTGTTGATACTTTTAACACCCGCTGATATATGCTCAGCCAGTGTCTTTAGTTCTTCAGATTCCTGCAGATCGGCGATCAACATGGTCGAAAAAAGCTCGATGCTTCCCAGGGGATTACGGATTTCATGGGCAATTCTGGCAGCCATCTCACCCATCGCAGCCAATCGCCCGGTTCGTTTGGCCTGCAACTTCAGGTTTTGCATACGCGTGATGTCTGTCAGGGACAAAACGGTTCCGATATTATCGGCTTTGGCTGAAGTCAGCGGTGAGATCGCAACATTCAGATGCAGGTTGTCCTTGCGATTGGCCGGTACGACCATGGTTTGTATTTCGGTGGTCTGTTTGGTGTTTAAGATATTTTCAATATTCAATGCCGGGTTATGAAAATAATCGGATGTAAATACACCATCAAAAGTATGGCCCAAAACATCTTTGGCGGCCAGACCTGTAATTTGCTCTGCGGTACGATTAAAGCTGACGATTTTACCGCTCGAATCCAGTGCCACAACACCAGTGGGAATGCTTTCAATAATAGGGACGATGTATCGATTTTGTTCACCCCATAATGGGTATGCACCTGTGGTTAAACCTGTCATATGATTTTCAGAAATGTTGGCGATAACAATAACGCTTTGATTTTGTGTTAAAATTTATTTAACCTATCCAATGGCTGAATAAGACCAAAAACAGATTAGACGCGCAACAATTGAGCAAATATCATGCCATTGAAAACCAGCCTTTGTTCCGCCCGGAGCTGATGATGATCATGATCGATAGAACGCCCCCAAAAAGGGCTGCAGACAGAATTTTCAGTGCGGGACGGCTAATATAAGCGACTGAAATAATGTTTAAAACAAAAATAAGCCCCATCACAGCCAGATCAAAAGATGCAGCGGGCCCAGGTGACTAAATACCTGAGCCCTTAAAATTTTACCTAATTTCAGTCACTTCGATGGTCAATTGAGCTCAATTTCTGTCAATTTTTCAAGGCGCAAATGTCACTGCATTGACGCTAAGGTACCGGTTATGAAAGATAAAGTGAGCGGTCCCCCGACCATAGATATGCAGGGTAGACGCACGGCTGCGTTAACCAAAAATTGATGAAAGGTGTCAGTAGGCTGGATCTAAAAGAAAGGCCTTTGTTGGACGTAAGACCGGGCTAAACAAATATCGTCAATCGTCAACCACTGGGTCGGCATCAACTGGCGCGTTGCTGAATTCGATGGCGTTTAATTTTCTCCACCAAGGTCGTCCGATTGAGTTGCAGCAGTTTGGCAGCCTTATTTTTAACCCATTTGGTTTTTTCTAAAGACTGCAAAATCAAATCTTTCTCAAATTCGGTGACTGCACTGTTCAAACAAATACCATCGTCGGTTACTTCAATCGATTGGGTCGCCTGATATCCATTGGCAACCCGGAGCTCTTTGGGCAGATCATTTGCTGCAATCTGACCGGAACCGCTCAGAACAACGAGTCTTTCAATCACATTGCGAAGTTCACGTACATTACCCGGCCATCCATAGTTCATCAAAACTTCAAGTGCATTATCTGATATTCCATCTAAATTTTTGTTATTTTTATTATTATACATTTTAATAAAATAAGAAATCAAATAGGGAATATCTGATCTGCGATCCCTTAAAGCCGGTAGTCCGATGGGGATGACATAAAGACGATAAAACAGATCTTGGCGAAAATTACCCTTTTTAACCTCTTCCGGCAAATCCCGGTGGGTCGCCGCTATAACCCTTACATTGACTTTGATGGTCTTGGCACCGCCGACTTGTTCAAATTCGCCTTCTTCCAGGACTTTTAGAACCTTAACCTGGAGGTCAGGGCTCATGTCCCCAATTTCATCCAAGAATATCGTGCCACCATGCGCCAATTCAAATTTACCGGATTTAGAAACAGTGGCTCCGGTGAAAGCGCCGCGCACATGGCCGAACAATTCGCTTTCAAGTAAATTTTCAGGTATTGCACCACAATTTATTGAAATAAATGGTTTATTACTGCGATTAGAATATTGGTGAATTGCCTTGGCCACCAGCCCCTTGCCTGTGCCTGTTTCCCCGGTGATCAGGATAGTGCTATCACTATCAGCGACTTTATCAACCAGGTCAAAAACCGCTTGCATCCTCTGGCTGCAACCGATGATGGCTGGGTTGGGATCATTTTCATTGAGTGTTGCCAGAACCATGGCGTTTTGAACAAAGCGATCAGAATTGGGGGCTAGGGTTTTGCTGACGGCCACGTTTTGCACCTTCTCCTCCTTTGAGCAGGTTAATAAACCGTTGATACCGACTTCGGGAATGCAGACTTCTTTATATCAGGTCACACTGTTTAACGTCGCTCACGCGGGATTGGAAAAACTAAAGACAAGGACCGATTTAGCAATATCCATGCCGCCGATTTGCCAGTTGCGGTGGAGCCGATGGACGACAGCCATCAATAGGCCGGCATCGGATATTGAAAATCAACATGAAGGTATGGGCAGGATTGATAGCCACAATATTTTGTGCAGACTGCTTTTGGGAAAAAATGATAGCACCGATAAAAAATGTAAAGTCAGGTTCAGCGGCATTGAATTGTGGCTACATCCAAGATCACTCGAGGGCCTATTTTTTTTGCAATTTGCAAAAAAAATCGCGAATACCAGCTGCTCAATACTATATTTGCCATATGGAATGCAGAAGTCAACGGATTCAAGCAACTCTGAAATCTTTTCCACGAGGGCCGATTTTTGGGGAATAAATTAAATCTACAATAGTTTTAGATAATTAAGTCGTCTATTGGATGACTTCAGCGGTGGAATTGCGGGCATGTTGCGCAGCGATATCCGAGCCCGCTGGAAGGCCATTTGTGCAATTTGCCAATATAGAAAATCGTCCCTTGATTTAAGGCGTATGGGTAATAAAAAGGCTGATATCATCAAATTCTTTGTAAATGGCCTCCAAAAGCAATTCAATCGCCTGGGGCCTGATGCGTAAACTCTCCCAGGCCGGCTGATCCAGGTCCGGCATCTTATTGTCACCAGGATATCCAATATTAAGGGAGCGGCACAGGATATCCGCCAGATGAACAATGGCCGCTTCGAATGCAAATCGCCCGGCTGTGCTGGGCTGATGATGATGCAAAATGATATGAATCAATTTTGGCGGTAAATTCCAGCGTTCTGCCAGCAGTTTGCCCACCTGCGGATGTCCGTATCCCAGAACTTTCTCCTCGGCGGTGATCATCAATATATTTTTATCGTTAACCAGACGATTGATCTCCTTAAATTCCCGGGATAAAAAAATCATTTCCACAATTTTGCCGATATCGTGCAATAGACCCGCCACAAAGAGCTCCTCTACCTTGTCGTAGCGCAGGTGATTGCCGATCACTTTGGCCGCCACGGCACACGCCAGCGAGTGATCCCAGAACTGCTCCTGCCGGATGAGGCTGATTTTTTTTCGATTCGAAAAAAGGTCGTATACAGAAGTGGTCAACAGCAGATTACGGATGGCATCGAAACCCAGCAGGACGATGGCGCCGGTGATGGTAGAGATACGCTGGGGAAATCCGTAAAATGATGAATTCACCAGTTTGAGCAGCCGGGCCGCCAGAACCTGATCATCTGTTATGATGCGTGATAGGTCCCGCGCAGAGGATTTGGGGTCGTTGACGAGTTCCGTTATGCGCAGGACGGTTCTCGGTAGGGTGGGTAAATCTTCGACCCGTGATATGACACGGTCAATGTCAGGTGGTTTCATTTTGCTTGTCTGGATCCGTTAAGCGCTTCTGCAGCTGCTGGCTGGCGGCCTTCATAATCGCCTGCATGATCGGGTCATCAATTACGTCAGAAAATTTGGACTGCAGCTCCCTTTCGATGCTTTCACGGGTTTCAAATTCAATTTCGTAACCTGATGGCGCACCCTTTTGGCCCCGCCCTTTTACGTTGACCTGATCAATTCCCCAGGTTTTGAGCATCCAGATCCGTTTTTTCGTCAGAGCGGTGCCTTTCTCCAAGAGCAGCAGATTCTGCTGGTTGTAAACCGAGTTGGCCAGGACCATACCGGGTTTGAGGGCATCGATGGTCAGTTGAATCATTAATGAACCTCAATTCATTTTCAATTTATTAATGGTGACGGTTGCGTTTTTCGCGCATGACGCTTTGCATACACCTTTCTTGGTGTAAATGCAACGCCTTCAATCGGATCGGGATCCTGTCCTGAACGCCTCCGTTAAATTTCTATTTTAATTGAATAAATCATAACATTCAAGGCAATTTAGTCCTGGTTTTAAACAGACGTCTGCGGCAAGTTGCCTGCAATCCGCAACAAGGCCAAAAACTCAAGTTTCAGACTGAAAAAGCCGATACCCTTACTGAATGCTGGTGATTTGCAACATAATGCAATTTTTAGCTTTTATTTATGTTCGCCAGGAATCCAACAGCAAAAATCACTAAAGTTATGCCCCATTATACCGATAACCATTTGGTAGCCAAAAACCAGGGTATGAAAGGAGGCGGGGCAAAAATAAGAAGACCCGACACGGCCATCACAAAACAGCTTGTAGCAACATTTTTATAACACAATTGGCAAGAACGCCAAAATCAACAACCTAGGAAAGGAATTCTAATCATGGCACTTAATTCAATTAATTTAACTGCTGGTATGCGGGCCAATCTGTTCAGCCTGCAGCAAACATCCAAGGATTTTGAAATCACCCAGAAACGTCTGGCCACCGGTCTGCGTGTCAATACCGCACTGGATGATCCGATTAACTTTTTCACCGCTCAGGAGCATAAATTACGGGCAACCGACCTGGCGGGCCGTAAAGACGGCATGTCCGAAGCCATTCAGACCATTAAGGCCGCCAACGTCGGCGTGGAAGGCATCAATAACCTGATCGCCCAGGCCAAATCTCTGGCGCAGTCGGCCATGTCGGCCACAGCTTCTGATGCCCAGATTTTTGCCAGCCAGTACTCAACGGTTATGACCCAAATCAACCAGATGGCAACCGATTCCGGGTACAAGGGCGTCAACCTGCTGCAAGCCGGTGAATTAACGGTTGAATTTGCGCCCACCGCCGGCCAGTCAACCTTGAAGTTAACCGGTTTTGGTGACAGCTCCGGAAACTTCAATATTTCGGGTTTAAGCTCAGAAGTTACCGCCGGCGGCACCAACTGGGTAACCAGTGGTTCGACGACCGTTAGCACTGCAAATATCCAGACATCGATCAACAATCTGGATACGGCCATGAACAGCCTGCGAACCGAGTCAAAGAAACTGTCCAACAACCTGTCCATCATCACCGCGCGTGAAGAGTTCAGTGCGCAGATGATCAACACCCTTAATGACGGTTCAGCGAAGCTCACCGAAGCCGACATGAATGAGGAAGGCGCCAACATGCTGATGCTGCAAACGCGTCAGGCATTGGGTACGACCTCGTTGAGTCTGGCCGGTCAGGCCGCTCAGGGCGTTCTAAGATTATTCTAAGCAATAATTGATCTGGAGGGGGCGCCGTCCCCCTCTGGATTTAACTCCCGAATGCCAGCTTCATTGTGGACTCGACATCAATTTCATTGAAATTTCCCGCATGGGTCCAGAATTTGCAATGACAGGCTTATCAACGGACGGCTAAAAAATGGCACTCAAAATTACCTTAAAGCCCAATGAAAAAATGATCGTCGGCGGGGCCGTGGTCACCAACGGCAATGCTAAAAACTGCGACCTGATCATCGGAAACAAAGTTCCAGTCCTGCGCCAGAAAGATATCCTTTGCGAGGAGGATGCAAGCTCGCACTGCCGTCAGATTTATTTCGTCATTCAGCTGATGTACATCGATTCTGAAAACTTAACCGACCACCAACAAACCTATTGGACGCTGGTAACCGAGTTGATCGATGGCATCCCGCGCTTAACCGGTCATATTGATAAAGTCAACGAACATATTTTGATTGGCAATTACTACCGGGCATTAAAACTGGCCCGCGAATTAATCAGTTATGAACAGGAGGTTCTAAAACATGCAGACCCAGGCCCACTCTCTCAAATCATATGAAAGCGTTGAAAACGCCACCCGGTCAGGCCGTGAAATCGAAGCCGCTGTGCTTACCAAAGCGGCTATAAAACTAAAAAAATGCCAGGACAACTGGGATGCCCCCGACCGGGAATATAAATTGGACGAAGCCCTGAAATACAACCAGCGTATCTGGAGTATTTTTCAAAGCGAACTGTCACGCAACGATCACGAGATGCCCAAAAAATTACGTCTCGATATTTTGCGCCTGGCGGCTTTTGTCGATCGGCGTCTCTTTGAAACCATGGCATTTCCAGAGCCTGAAAAACTCAATATCGTTATCAACATCAATAACAATCTGGCCGCTGGGTTACGCGGATCCCCTCAATAAGCTAACGAATCGATAAAATTGTACAATTATATGCAATCTTTTTAGTGCGGCATTAAATGCAAAAAAAAGGCCTCTTTTCAGAGGCCATTTTTGATGCCGGTTTTGCTGGTTGAAAGCGCTATATCGTTCTAATCTTCATCGACTTCAAATTGCTGCGGTGCTCGACCCTCTATAAACATATGCCACATTTTCAAATAAGCAGCTTCTAAACTTTTTATGAATCGAGACGTATCAAATAACGGCATTGCCAAACGGTTCTCGGACAATTGCATTTTAATTTTTTGAAGTTCAGCCGGATGGGTAGCCAAACGAACCGCCAGACGCTCATAGGCACCCAGCTGGTCTACAACCAATTCGGGCAGTCCGATAGCGTTCAGCAGGCTGGCAGAAACGCGCGCTGCAAACTGTTTACCCATCAGGGTTAGCACCGGCACACCGGCCCACAAAGAATCACTGGTGGTGGTGTGTCCGTTGACAATGCGTGTGTCCAGGGCCAGATCGGCCAGCTGCAAACGCGCCAGATGATTAGCTTTGGGCAGCTTATCGGCAAATACCAGCCGGCCAGGATCGATGCCCCTGCCCCGGGCTTCCCGTACCAGATTTTTCATGCTCGCCTGGCTGCCCTTAAACAGCCATAAAACACTACCGGGAACCTGTTTTAAAATACGCATCCAGCAATCAAACATCAGCGGATCGATTTTATACGGAAGATTAAAAGAGCTGAAAACAAAGCCTTTATCGGGCAATCCGCATTCATTGCGGGACCATTCACGAACAGCGATTTTTTGCTGTTGATCATTGACCTGATAACTATGGGGTAAATAGACCAGCTTTTCGCTGTAAAAAGGCGCATCGTCGATGGGTGTCACGATCCTGTCGGTGATCAAATAGTCAATGAAATCGGCGCCGGTGGTGCCGGGGAATCCCAGATAATGGACTTGAATGGGCGCCGGGCGATAGGCCAGAATGCCCAGTCGGGCGCCCCGGGTGTGACCTTTCAGATCCACGAGAATATCGACCTTGTCCGCATAGATCCGTCGGGCGGCATCGAGATGAGACAGTTCTCGCATGTCAACAAACAGATCGCTTTGTTTGCGGATGTGTGCTCGATAGGTGCTGTGATCATCCGGACCATATGAGTAGCAGTTAATCTGCAGTTTGTTGCGTGCATGCCGACCAAAAACACCGAGCATCAGATGCGCCGTGGCATGATCATGAAAGTCGCCGGAAAGATAACCGATGGTCAGTTTACCGGCTTTTAAGCGATGAGGATCAAAGGAAAACATCGGTGAGCAGCCGCTGCGGGGTGGCATCATTTTGCGGCACCAGGCCCTGGCATTGATCAGTTGATGCTCCGGATCCGGATACCGTGCCATGTGGATAAACGGCGGTTCAGTCGCAAATTGACCGCCGGGGGCAGCCGGGCCGGTAAGTTGATCCAATCTATCCGAAACCGTTTTCAATCGAGACCAGTTGCAAACATACTGTAATTGATAGATCAGATAACGATAGGCTTCGCTGTACGTTGGATTGATCTCGATCGCCCTTTCGAAACACTCAATGGCTTCGCTGCGTTTTCCGAGTTCTGCTAAGGTTATCCCCAGATAATTATGCACCTCGGCAAAATCCGGGTTTAGGCGAACTGCCGCCTGGAATTGGTTTAAAGCATCGAGCGGCCGATCGAATTCGGCCAGTGTAATTCCCAAATTCAGATATGCTTCGGCATATTGGGGATAAACTTGCAGCGCTTTTTGATAGCAGGCGATCGCCTCAGCCGGACAGCCCAGATCTTTGAGTGCATTGCCCAGGTTGTTTTGGGCAACATAGAATTGGGGATTCAACCGAACGGCTTTTTGGTAGTGCACTAGGGCCTGGTCATGCAGATCCTGGCGCTTATACAAATTGCCCAGATTATTGTAAGCTTCGGCCCATTGCGGATTGATACGCAGGCACTGTTTCAAACAGTCAATCGCTGCTTCATCATTCGCTTGGCCCTCCAAGACAGTCGCCAGATTGTAATAGGCTTCAACGAACTGCGGATGGATGGCAATGGCCCGGCGGTAGCAGTCAATGGCTTTATCCTCAAGGCGCTGTTCTTTGAAGGAATTGCCCAAATTGTAGTAGGCTTCGGCACTATCGGGTTTGAGGTGGATGGCCTGTTGATAGGCCGACACGGCGCCGTCAAAGTTGGCCAGTTGATCGTAGGCAATGCCCATATTGATATGCGTTTCAAACAGATCCGGCTTTATTTGGAGCGCCTTTTGATACGCGGCAATGGCCAGCTCGTTGAGGCCGCTGTCGCGCAAGGCATTACCCAGGTTGCTGTGGAAGATGGGTTGCCGGGGAACGATTTGAAGGGCGCGGCTGATTAAATCGATGGCTGTGGTGTTGTCCTGCTTCTGATTTGAGAGCACCCCCAGCAAATGCAGCGCATCAGCGTTCTCGGGAGCAATATCCAAAATTTTCAGATAATTTTCCTCAGCCTGCTTTAAGTCACCTTGCTGATGGCAGGCTAAACCGTGTTTTAGGACGGTCGCCAGATTTTCGGCTGAGGCATTATGGGAATAATCCACTGAAGAAATCTCTTTAATTTATCAGTGCACGGGCCAATTTATCGGTAGTGTTATCTTTAACGTGCTACTGGGGTAGATTCCCAGCATTAATCGGCGCCGGTCCAGCTGGCACAGCAGGCATGTTTTCAGGCAGTTTCTGAGCGGCGTCGTTCATTTTAATGCACGCGGTAAACAGGTCTAAAATCTCCTTATTGACAATATCACACTCAATGGCAGCCCCGAGCACCGTTAAGGCATATTCAATTTGCTTGGCTGCGACTAGACTGTTGCCCAATTCCAGACACGGTATCTCCAGATATTCGCCAACAGGTGTATTTTTTTGGTTTTGAATGCTCTTAAGGCCCTTTTGTTTTTGATCTGCGCAGCAATACGCGACAGACAAAATAAATTGAGCCGGCGGATAATCGGGAAACCCATGTAGCAGTTTCTCAAGGGTATCAATGGCTGCCGCCGCATTGCCGCAATGCAGTTCAGCAACAGCGTAGTTATACTGCGCTTCTTTCAGGTCTGGATCACAACCCTTCGCCTTTTTGGATACATCCAGGGCATCTTCAAATTGTTCGAGCCGGCTATAGATGGTGCCCATATTGACGTAGGCGATGGCTGCAAGCTCGGGAAACGGATTTACCTTCAACAGCCGGTGCCACAAATCAAGCGCTTCCTGGTTTCTTTCCAGTATGGTTGCCTGGACGGCCAGCTCTCGCAGAGCGTTAACATCTTCGCCCATTTCGGAAAGCTTCTTATGGCCGATCTCAAAATAAATTTCGCCTTTACGATCAAGCTTGGTCTGATCAAGCCGGCCGTAATGGTGCACCAGTATACCGCAGTTTTTAATTTCAATGCCATTTTTTTTCAAAACCGGATCCACTAGCTCATGAACCGCACCTTCAAACCAGATCTGATCCTTACCATAAAATAACCTTACTTTTTCGCTCGGCAGCCAACCGATGGTGGTTTCCTCATCGGGATATTGGCCGTCATTGGGTACCCATCCTGTAACGTTGGCCAGGGGGTTATAATTGCGGGTGGTGATGTTATAGGCAATCGGCGCCTTGGGTTTCTGTTTGACGATTTTGTTGAAATCATCATAATCTAAATGTGAAATCACTTCATCTCCATCCAGAATACAAATCCACTCACCCGCTGCTTTTGAAATCGAAAAATTGCGGGCAGCGGCAAAATCATTTTCCCATTTATAATCATAAACCTGGGCGCCAAATGCAGTGGCAATATCTTTGGACCGATCTGTAGAACCGGTGTCCACAACAATCATCTCGTCGACCAGTGGTTTAACACTGGCCAGGCATCTGGCTAAATATTTTTCTTCATCCTTGATAATCATACACACAGAAACGGGAGGATTTTTGGCTGTCTTTTTCGTATTAATGGTCATTGGTGCCAGTCGTTCCCTGATCTTCAACGCTGCTTCCAGAATGCCGTCTGCGGTATAAAATTTGGTGATGGCATCTTCAATCACCGGCATGGCGGCCTGATGTTTACCCTGTTGGATCAGAAAGTCGATCAACATATAGGCAATCTTCTGGTTATTCGGATACAGGCATGCGGCTTCACGGGCCACCGTCTCCGCTTTAGCATAGCATGCCATCTCTGCCACCAGACTATGGTAGTTGGTCGCAATATCAAGATCTGTGGGGCAAAGGCGAAAACTTTTTTCAAAAGATTTCAAAGCAGCTTCCGGCTGGCTGGCTTCCAATTGCAGCATTCCCAAATTGGTGTGCGGTTCGCCGTAACCCGGGTCCACAGCCAATGCCTGTCTAAAATATTTTTCAGCCGATTTTCGATCCGCATGGTGATAGGCCAATAGGCCCTTGAGATTCAAAGCGTGGGCGTCGTCGGGATCGATTTCCAGCAGCTGCTCAACGCAAGTCTGGGCGGCTGGATAATTTGCCAATCCTTCTTCAGCATATCCGACTAATTGCAGGAATAGCGGCTCGGGGTTTTCATCGGATGCGGGCATCTCGCTTAGCGTCTCTTTGGCGTCTTGAAATCTTTTGGCGGCCAATAAAAATTCAGCCAGCGCATAATATATCCGCTGATCATCCGGATGTGTTCCAATGGCAGCCAGCAATGTCTCGACAGCCGCGTCAATTTGTCCCTTTTGACTGCTTTGATGGGCACGATTTATAAGCTGAATGATCTTATAATCATCAACATACGGGTTTTGCGAATTCACCCATTTTTTGCTGTAATTGCGGCGGTCTTCATCGCCGGCGCTATTTTTCATCGCGGAGCCGTTTTGGGCATTATGCCGGTCATAGTGATAAACATAGGTATCAGCAGCAATAAAATTCTGATAGCCCGCTGCAGATACCCGATTGCAAAAATCTTCGATGCTGACCGTTTCGGAAACAAACTGTTCGTCAAAGCTTCCGATCCGCTTGATTAACACCTTACGGAAGACCAGGCAAAAACCGGATAACATTTGCGTTTTAACTCGCCGGTGACGGTTGTTGCTATTAAAATCGGTTGCCTGTGATTCGAAATCGGCCCGGCCTGACTCAACGAATTGGGTAACCTGTCGGCTTAAGGCCGAGCAGTTGGTCATTGGACCGACAACACCGGCATGCAGGTTTCTGTTGAGACAGTCCCTAAACGATTCGAGCCAACCAGATGGCATGACCACATCATTGTGTATCAGCACAACACACTCACCGCTTGCTTTTTGAATAGCATTATTAATGGATTTGGCCCACCGCGCATGTCGCTGACAATCAAGGATCTGATAACCGACATGTTCTGCTGTCAGTTGCCGTGCCCATTTGAGGATACCCTTGGATGCCCCGCGATTGATCAGCAATAGTTCAAATGGTGCGTCCGTGTGCAATTGGATGCTTTTGATGCATTCTTTGACGCGGTTTTGGATCCCTTTGAGGTCGACCACAATCGAAACTTTCGTATTTGACCGATCATCGGGTTTGACGTGTGCTCCTGGATCGGCAACAACTGCTTCAGTTTTCGCAGTCAAGGCGCTGTCATGCCTAACATCATCGACTGGGTCCAGACGTCCTCCGGATTGACGCTCATTTATGGCCTCGTGTGGGCTTGCGGCGTTCAACTTTTGTTGAATAGCGCCGTAGGCATCATCATCTGATGGTAAATCCGGATGCGTCTGAACGGGTGGTTTTTTCAATTCAGATAGCAGCCGGCGGGCCTCTGCGTTTGAAGGTTCAATTTGCAATACCTGGTTAAAAAAATCACGCGCGTCATCGTATTTCTCCAGTGCCTTGCAAATCTGTGCGGTGGCCATCAGGGTTTCGACATCCTGCGGATCGGTCTTTAATATGCTGACATATATTTGCAACGCGTCTTCGATCCGGCCCAGCTCGATGCAGTAAAAATCGGCCATGTTCTTTTTAAAATTGATGTTATCCGGCGCCAGGTGAACGGCACGATCATAGTGAACCTGCGCTTTTTCTTTGTCGCCGGTATGGTAATACAGCACGCCCAGATCATTGTGTGCAACGGCAAACTCAGGGAAACGACCCAGCAGCTGGGTTAGCGAAGCAATCGCCTTGTACGGGTCACCGTTGTTCAGCCGGGGCTGAATTTCCCGGTACATCTGTTCGGCAGTCTTTTCATCAGGTTGTGCTGGACCCAGTTGATTTAGCTTGGCAAGATTTGTTTGTGCATCTGGATTCGATGGTTCAATCTCCAGCACCCGTTGGTAAAAATTCCGAGCCTGCTCAAATATATGCTGGGAAACACAGATATGGCCGCTGATCAATAATGTTTCAACATCCTTCGGGTCGGCTTTCAGAATTTGATGATAAATTTGGAACGCATCTTCGACCCTGCCGAATTCAACAAAGTAGAAATCAGCAAGATTCTTTTGAAAAACCGTATTGCCCTTATCCAGATGCACGGCTTTTTCATAGAATTGAAGCGCCTTTTCCTTATCGCCGACATGATAGTATAAAACCCCCAGATCGTTGTGAGCTGTGGCAAAATCAGGATAAGAATTTACCAGCATTTCGAGTTCATTGATCACGTCCTCGTGAGTTCTACGCTTGATCGATTTTTGGATAGTTTGGTAAATCTCTTGCGGTGATTTCATGAGTTTAACCTCTGGATGATCTATTGGACCGGCAAACCGGCGCACCGGTTGACTTTTCAGGGCTGTCAAGCGGTTCATCACTAGATCTGTTGATATTTTCCAACTTATTTTCTTCCGGATTTGAGCAACGGCTGAAGCGCCCTTTTCTTTGGCCCGCTCCGGATGTTCGTAAACAAATTTGAGCCGCTCAATCAATTGTGCTTTATCTGGTTCAAGCAACCAACCCGGTGCACTTAAAACATATTTATCTATGGTCACAGGTCTTTTTTTGCCGTCGATAAAATAAGCGGTTTCATTTGAACAAAAATCATCGCAGGCTCCTCCCCGGGTGATGATCACCGGCAGGCCGCAAGCCATGGCCTCGACCACCGGCAGGCCAAATCCCTCCCCTCGATATGGATGCACCAGGCAATCACAGGCAGTATATAAACCCGCTATCTCAGCTGCGGTCATCGGATCTGTGAGATATAAAATCTCAGGTGCAGTCGGATTTTTTCTGATGTCCTCAATAATTTGAGCAGCATTTTGTCCCTTGTAAAAGGATTCGCCGCCCATATCTTTGATCACCAGGCAAACATCATCATGGATAGTAAACGCCTGTGTATATGCGCTCAATAAGACATCGATACCCTTGCGCATAATGGTGCCGCCTACAAATAGAAATTTGAATCGTTTGGCGGTGGCCAGCGATATTTGGACTGCTTCTGGATGAAATTGTTCATGGTTCACGCCATTGGGAACAACGAAAACTTTTTCAGGCGATATGCCACTATTGGCATAGACGTCACGAACATGCTGACTGGGCACCCACAGTTCATCCACCAGGGTCTCCATGGGCGCGACCCAATCTTTCGGCAAGGCGCCGAATTCCCATGGCTGGATCATGATCCAGTGGCCTTCGCTTGGCGGTGTGAAATTGGGCGGCCACTGGTGGCGCACATGAAAATCAGCTGCGCCGGACAACGGTCTTTGCAGCCGCTCTTGGATCAGGCCAAATCGATCCGGATCTTCCTGCACGCCAAACTCGTGACGCTCATAGGGAATCAGGGACAGTTCAATGTCCGGCCGCCTGGCAAGCTCGATGCACAGTTCTCTGTTCACCAGCGCCAGGCTGTGGTTGACAAACTGAGACCCCTCCCATCGCACGCGATGAAAATCGTCGTCGCGTCCTGTTTTTGCACCGACTTGATGCCGTTCGGATTCAATATCCTGCAAGCGGTTGGCGGCAATTTGGGCGATTTTCTCCCAGCCCCAGTATCGCTCGAGATCAAGACGCGCGCGGCGGCCGATTGTGCGCATCTGGTTTTTATTTTCAATCACCCTGCGCAGTAGCGTACCAAGATGCTTGGCGGACGGCTCTGCCCATTTCTGGCCTTGATAAAATGGAATTTCCACGCGTGCATCAATATCAACCAAACCTTCAATGTCAATCAAAAGGCTGTTATTGTCATTCATGAATTCAAGGTTGCCGCCCCAGCGGGTTGACAAAACCGGAAGACCGCAGGCCATGGCTTCCATCTGGGTCCTACCCCAGCCCTCACCCCGCGATGGCAACACATAGGCATCGGCGGCAACGTACAGGCGAGGCATATCTTGCTCCTGCAGTTGATCGGCTAAGACGATGATCGGCGCGATGTCATCACGGCTTTTGCGCATTTCCACTTCTAAAAACCGATTAATATACTGTTCAATTTGGTTTTGGGCTTCGGCACCATCGGTGACATTCATGGGGTAGGTGCGCAATATCAGACAGACGTTGTCCTGGGAGCCAAATGTCTGTGCCCAGGCGGTTAGCAGCACATCCCAGCCCTTGCGATAAATCCATTCAAAAATGGAGAGAAAAACAGTTCCGCGCGCACCGGGTATGTCGAGCGCATCAAGTTCTGGGCGAAAACGCTCAGAATCAACACCTTCAGGCACCTTGAACAGCGAGGACTTAACGCCGGCAGCTTTGAAGGTCTGCATATTAAAATCCGAGGGAACCCAAATCTCATCCATCAGATTGCATTTATCGACCCACTCAGTCGGCAGGCCGTCGGTTTCAAAAGTCGTGCGACCGATATGATAGCGCCCCTGTGGAGCCCTCTCAAAAGCATATGCCGGAAACTGAATGATACTGATAAAATCCTGCGGCGTGTCTTGCGCTATGGCTGCATCGAGGTGCACCCGTGTTTGCTCATCCAGCCCGTCCCTGAAGGTCTCGGAGCGGCGACCGATTTCACGGACAACAGGAAAGAAGTTTTGCTCCTGCAACTGAAGAATGAAATTGCGGGCTTCAGCAGCATAGCCGCTGGGGTCATAAATCGGCGCATGCCAGAGCAACGCTAATTTGTTTAATGCGTTATGGTTCTGTTTCCTATTGGCACTCAGATCGATGCATGGCGAGGTTTCTTCTGGGGTCAGATCTTCGACAATCGCCGGCCATTTATTTCGCCAGCTCTCATGCAGGTGATTCCAGGCTTTTCTTACTTGAGCATCACGACGCTCCACATCTGTAATAGAAGCGGATTCAAAATGCGTCAACACACTATCTGCACAGTAGACAACCTTAAAGCCAGCGTCCCAGGTGCGCAAGCAAAGATCTATATCTTCAACATACATATGATAATCTTCGTTGAAGCCACCGATATGCCGAAATAGCTGATTCGGCATCAGCAAGCATGCGCCGGTAATACCCGGGGTTTCACGTGTGACAAGAGCAGCCGCATGATCTCCGGCAACGCCTCGAAATGCATGATAAGGAATGCCATTTTCATTGAAGAACACACCGGCGTGCTGAATTGTTCCATCCGGATAAAGCAAACGGCTGCCGACAATCCCCACTGATGGATCTTTTTCAGCTGTCTGGATCATGGTGTCCAGCCAGCCGGGTTGCGGCAACGTATCATTGTTCAAAAAGACCACATAATACCCGCGGCTATGCTCAGCCCCCTGATTGCATGCTTTTGCGAATCCAAAATTATTTTTGTTTCGAATATAGCGAAGACTGGGGTATTTTTTTTCTGCTTTTGCCAGAAACGTTTGGGTGTTATCGGTGGACGCATTGTCGACCACAATGACTTCAAAGTCGCCCTGAACATCCGGGACTTCGTGCAACGCTTTAAGGCAATTTCGCGTAAATTCCCATTGATTGTAGACAGGAATGATAATTGAAGCCGTCACCGGGAGCGGTAAGGTGCTCGCTTTAACCTGGGCGATCCGGGATGTTATATTTTTTTCGGTTGTGCTCGCGCCAGCAGCTCGAGAGGCAGGCGCGTTATTGTATTTTTTTTCTGAACCTGTTTTGGATGGCGTCTTTCTTATTCGACAGGCTTCATGACCATTTTCAGTGTATTTTTCAATTTTAGAATCGTTCAAGCCATTTTCATGAAGCCATTGTTTAATCTTTTCAATACCCGAGTTATCGATTCGCATGGATATCGAAAGAAACAGAATAAAATTATTCTGATCGAAAACCTGTATGTCTGCGCCAAGCTTTCCGATAAATACACCATGTGGCACATAGAGCGATCGGAGCCCGCCGTGGTATGCCCCGACATTCCGTTGCAGCAAGCCACCTGGCTTTTGCAGTTTCTGTCGTCGGGAATCCTTCCAGTTTCGGTATTCATATTCTTTTTCGAGCTCCTGGGTGCAAATGCCCCGTTTAGTCGTCTTGTCGATCAAAGCCGCTTTGCCGCCGGGTAAATGCACGCCGATATCTTCATCTTCCATATAAGCATTGTAGTATCCCGCTATGCGCAGCCTGAGGCTGTAGTCTCCATCCTCCTCGCCATAAAGCCCGTAATCCTCGCACCAGTGGCCCAGCTTCTCTTCCACCCTTTTGGGAATCAAGTAGCATGCGCCGCCGATATTGGCATCACGCTTGATTCGTATTTGATGTCCATTTACCTCCTCGGCAAAATAGCTGGTCGGTTCGAAATTATAGCCGATCGCTCCCAATTTTGGGATGCTGCGAATGACGTTGACCATATTCATCAGCCAATCCGGCTTGTGGATGACGATGTCATTGTCATATTTTAGGTAATATGCGGCACCCGGCTCCTGCTGCCAGGCCAAATTGGAGGCTTTAGCGACACCGAAATTTTCATCCAGTAAAATGAGGTTTTTAATGATACCTTCACGCTTCATCTTGGATAGGAATTCTTTGGTTCCATCCTGGCTGTTGTTATCAACGACGGTAATAACGTGGGGATATCTGGTATTGTTAAGTATTGATTCAATTGCCTGCCGGGTGAAGTCGATTCGATTATAGGTCACCATGCAGATGTTAACATAATGACCGGGGTCAACGCGGTCTTTAAAATAGTATCCGGTGGTTGTTTTACCAGATGGCGGAGGGAATTTATCTTTATATTTTTCTTTTACACGAGCTGTTTCATCATTGCTTTTGCGCTGGTTGCTGTTAACAATTCCAACCGTGTTGTGAAAATAGAGTCCGAGAAACCTGTTAATATGTTTCATCGAATAGCGAGTGGACAAACGACACCAAAACTCATAGTCTCCTGCAGATTCAAGGTTCTCATCAAAGTATCCAATTTCAGCATGCACGGATTTTCGCCACATTGGTTGCGGTCCCACATGACAGCCTGATAGCATGATGTTTGGTGCATAATCGGGCTTTATACTGTACCCGCAACGAACGTGATTATAAAAATCTTGATTCTCGCAATTGGATATAAAAAAATCTCCGTAAACAAGTGCAATATCTAAGTTTGTATCCAGTTCGTTTTTTAAAATTTTAAACGCATCGGGCCTTAGTCGATCATCTGTATTCGCATTCGTAATGTATTTGCCCCGGGCGGCTTTGATACCGCGATTCCATGCTTTATATAAGGATTCTCGTGTTTCAGTTCGAATATATTTAATATTTTTATGTTTCTGGGCATATTTTTTTACAATAGCTTTCTCATTCTCCGGAGAATGACTATCGATTATAATGATCTCCAGTTGGTCGGCAATGGTTTGGTTCAAAAGATCTTGTATTTTGCCTTCGATATATTTTTCACTTTTGTATGTGGAGATGATTGCAGAGACGGCATAACTTTTAAATTCATCACCATTTTTTGGGGGAGTGGCGGAAACTTCTGTTGTGGACAGAGGTATCTGCCGATAAGATTTATTGGCTTCGAGGGGGCAAAAAAATAAAGGCCGCAAGTCTCCTTCGCTGTGACCCAGGAACTTATATTTCAATTTGAAACAATCAAAGAGCCAGTCGTAATATTCAATGCAGTCGATTTTTGAGTGTGCATGACCTTCAAAAAATAGGCCTTTAATTGTTTTATCGATGATGTATTGAAAAAGCATTTCGCGCTGCGTCAGCTCTTTGGTGCGATATACTGACAGAAAGAACGAATAATCTACTTTCGATGGATAGTGCGCATCAATATGCTCATTGAAGTGCACATCGTTAAAGTCAATGTTCAAATAGTGCAGATTTGAAAATCCGGTTAACTGCATGATATCACAAGCCACCCCATAGGTATCCTGCATACCTTCGATGCCAATCACTTCACGGGCACCGGCCTGGACCGCTTGAATACAGCTTTGCCCAAGATTAGAGCCAAAATCCATTACGGTTTGGTCCTGCAATACGCTCATGTCCATTAACTCAAAACGCCTGAGACTCCTCTGTCCTTGCAGACCGACCAGCGGTATGGTCTGATAACTGTCAAACCACTGGATTTGTCGGATCCGATTCGCCAAGCTGCTGAGATGGGATTTTTTGATCAGCTCAGCGCATTGACTTTCACGCAGTAAAAGATAAATCGTCAATGTGGGTCGATGGGCAAGCGCGGCGGCCGTGATCCTCCTGGCGCCATCCATCATAAAAATCATTTTTTGATTGAGGTTGGCACCTACTTCGTTCAAAACAGCCCCGGATACGCAAAGTGGTGGTTCAACATCATCTCCATTTGAAAACTTTTCTCTATAGGCATGAATATCACTTATTCGAGCAGGGCCTTCATTGGCAGCAAATTCCTGATGGATCTGCTCAACGGATGCCGGCTTCAGTTCGGCAAAAGATTGGCCACTATGCGCCGATAAAATCTCACACTCCAGCTTAATCGCAACGGTTTGTTGCCAGATATTTTTATTCTTTTGAAACGGTCGATTCAACTTATTGGTTACAATATGCCTCAATATAGATTCAGCCGCACTCAATCCCTTTCCAAATTCATAAATTTCATAATCCTTCAGACATCTGTAGGAGGACCAAAGCCCCTCTAAAATCTTCACGGGTTTGAGAAGAATATGTTTTTCAGTATTTCCGGCAGGCGGCTGATAATATTGCTCAACCAGAGAATGGTCATGATATTTTGTCATATGTGAGTCTTTAATCTGAAGGTTGATGTTTGCAATGCTGATTTACAGAATGATAAAAATTGTGACAACCGAAGGTGAAAACATAAATAAAAGACATCTTCTATGCTGACTTTCCAGCCAAAAATTGTTTTTAGCCACACATTAGAATAAATTTTGTTGCTGTTGCGCATTCGATGTGACTTGACTTACCTCCAAATTGCTGCTGTTGAGTCTATTTAGACTTTCCCGGGCATGCTTGTTTGAAGTGTCTATTTGAAGCGCTTGCTGATAAAACTCGACCGCTTCTTTGGGGTTTTCCATGGCGGCGCAGACGTGCCCAATAATTAAAAGTGTTTCAACGTCCTTTGGGTTCGCCTCTAAAATCGCAGTATACATTCTCAGCGCATCTTCAACTCGTCCTAATTCCGAGAAATAAAATTCAGCGCAATTCTTTTTAAAATCGATGTTGGCAGGATCAAGCTCCGTTGCCCTTAGGCAATGAATTTCTGCCTCTTCCAAATTATTTTGTTTATGATTAACGTCTGCCAGATTGTTATGGATAATGGAATTTTCCTTATCTGCTACAAGGGCTTTGCTAAATTTCGTTTTGGCTTCATCGAGCATCCCATTGTTAAATACAATCTTCACCCATCTCACTTAATTCTTCAACATAAGGAGTCGCATACAGGAAAGAAGGCCTTATAGCTTCATAAAGTTGCTTGTATGCTTGAGCTTGAATGCTGAGGTCAAATTGTCTTTCGACTTTTTCACGGCAGCGCTTGGAAAGTTGCGAATGTCGCTCAGGAGAAGAAAGTATCCATTCAATGCCTTCAGCCAGAGATAGCGTATTTTGCGGTTTTGCCAAATAGCCATTTTTCTTATGTTCGACCATGTCAGGAATTCCGCCCACGTTAAATCCGACGACCGGAACACCGCATGACATCGCCTCTATGACCGTATTCGGAAGGTTATCCTCCAATGAAGGGATAACGAAAACGTCTGCCGCACTGTAGGCTAAGGCAAGCTGATATTCACTAGATATCACATTGAGATTATAAATTGGAAATTTTGAGGGGTTTTGTAGACTCGCAGGAAATTGCCCAAAGGTAAGCAAAATGATGTCATTATCCTTTTGATGAGAAAAATTATTCAATGCCTCTAACAGATATCTAAAGCCTTTTCTTTCATTATTTAAGGAAGCTGCACCAAATAGAATAACTTTGGCGTTATTAGGGATTTTAAGTGATTTGCGAATTTCCGTTTTATTGTATTGCTTGAAAATCTCAAGCGGAAATCCGTTGGGAATTACTTGAACTGAACACCTCGACATAAGGCTACTTTTTGAAGCACATTCAGCCAGCCATTTGCTTGGCGCAACAATTTTTACATCCAAATTTTGAAAAGTATAATTTTTGCGGTTCCAAATTTGTCTAGACAGATCATTATCACTAGTAGAGCCCAATTGCGGACATGCACCACATCGTTTTTTATATCTTTCACATTTACCCGAATAATGACAACCACCTGTGAAGGGGTTCATGTCATGCAAGGTCCAGACAAGATGTTTATTTTTTAGTGCCAAAGGAGCGCTGGAGTAGTCCAATATGCCGGCGACCCAATGCAGATTAATAATATAAGCGTCCTTTATTTCTTGGATCTGGCCCAAATCTATAACTGACGAGGTGTCAGTGAATATTTCAAGTCCACCGGGTCTATCCGGATATTTTTGCAATTCATTTTCCCAACGTAGTCTTTGTTGTGGCCACATCGGAGATTGGTAGGAAGAGACATTTATGCTCGGTATCATTTTATCGCTGTCTTTCGATGGAATCCCCTTTACAGATGGATCGCCACTATTTTTATTCGCTACGAACATTGTTGAAGCAACGCCAATTTGCATTAGTCCTTTATGCAATCTAAAGGCAGCTTTGCCTGCACCTCCAAAATCGTGAGAGCATAAGTGGACTATTTTCGGGGATTTTACATTTTTCTTTGGATTTAAGGCCCGAGTTTGAGTGTTGACCGCAGAATCCTTTTCGCTAAATAAAAGGCAATTCAAATTTTTAGACTTCAAATTCTGCTCGCCATCTCCTATAAAATCTAGTGAGGAAATGGGTGGATCTAATATACTCACATTTGACTCGACACCCGGATTGTTACCTATTTTGAGGATAGACCTCTTATCCTCAATTTGACCTGTAATGGATTCATGCTGCCGATGATCAAATAGTGTAGATTTCAATGCGAGGTGATCTTGGAATTCTGTCCACCAGTGACTTAAATCCTCACCTATCAATTCGCCTGCTTTTTGAACATCTTGGATATATTTTTCTTTTAATCTATTACGAATTGACTCTGCCAGTGCATGCGGTTTTTCAGTTCGGGTATTCAGTTGCATTAATTTGGCGATAATCTTATTACGAAGTGGATGTGCATTATTGTATGGAGGTCGGAGATATTGATATAATTCTTGACGAATAAAAAACTGAAGGGAGCTTGAGTAGGGAGTTTTTCCTGAGTTATATATTTTGAAGTCCGGGACAATTGAATCGTCGACACATAGAAACGCAAAAATTTTGTTTATTTCTTGTTTAGCCCTGGCTTTAAATTCCTCAAATATGATAAAGCAAAGCTGATCTCTGCTAAAATTATCTATATATCTCTTGATTTGCTCACTATAAAGGCCGGAGTGAAAATATAAATAATTATAGTAATACTCTGGATTGGAATTTTTAAAGGATTCATTGCCATATCGATTTGTTTTCTCGATTTGCAGTGCCATCTCGAAACTTTCTGAAGATTCATAACCATTGGATGCCATCCAATTATAAAGCGAGTAAGCACGGTCTATAGGGTTTCTCAACATTATGATAATTTTAGCATGAGAAATCAGCTCTTTAATTCGAACGGGACTTTCTGGAGATGTTAAATAGGCGGTAGATGCCTCACCAATCATTTTCTCGGTTGTGGCATTTGAAAAAAGTGAGGCATATTCCTTAAGGCTTTTTACTCCCTTAATATCTGAAAAAAATGCGGGCTCTTTGTACATGATATCAGATGGCATAAAAATATCAGGATGTTGTAGCAAATAACGCCACAGTGAGGTGGTACCTGCTTTAGCCGCACCAGCAATAAAAAAATTCGGAAGCCGCATAGATTTTACTCCTGAATTTTACCATCTACCATTAAATTCATAACCAAGCGTGATCAATGGTTGACCTTCTCGAGATTTAAAAATAGTTTTTTCATTTTTACCGAAAAAATTTTTCCAATCCCCAGTTTTTCCTTTACGCATAAAAATTTTAGGTCCATGGTCTTTGTACAATCGACCTTTCTCAAACTCTAAGCGCCGCATATTATCGAAACTCGATTTTTTCGTTGCTAACTTGAGTTGTTCTTCGGATTGCTTGAGGCTCAAAAAGTTCGCAATTCGCTTAAGCTGCTTAAGACAATCGTCAATTAGATCCTCATACCTAACGATCAAAAAGTTAGATGAAGATCGCCTAATAAGCCATGATGATACATGTTCCCCCCAGGCACAGGGATAATGATCCTGGCTTTTTAAGAATTCTCCAAATGTGCAATCTACGGGTAACTGTTTGAGTCTGTGAAAATAATAGGATACATATACGTCCCTGCCATCACGAATTAAATATATAACTTTGGGATATTCACGGATGTAGAGTGAATGGGATTTGATTATTCGCGGCCTTTCAAGGTTATCGATTATTTCATCTTGCTTACCTACCTCAGGAACATAATTGTGAACCGTGTGAAAGTTGATTTCCTCTTGTTGCTTTAGAATATTAGCTAATAAAAAGCGAAGCCAAGTATTGCCTGATTTGGGATATGAAACTATAAATACATCATCAGGATATATTGTATTAGGCAACCATGGAGATGATTCTTGCCTTTTGATAGAAATCCTTGAATGATATTTATTAAAGGAATCATAAGAGGGCAGAGAACGAAGTTCATCAAGCAATTTGTGGGCTTTTGTATGCTCGGGCATTCTACCCAGCAATTCTTGCAACAGATCAATTGCCTCATTCACGAGCCCCATTCTTGCAACTGCAATAGCCTTGCCGTAATTTAGTCCTGGAATATCAGAACCGTCAGACACAGCTTTATTCAGAAGGCGCAGAGCTTCCGTGTTATTTTTTTTATTCAATTGGAAAACCGCTTGTTTAATAATTAGATTGGTATCTGGCTGCATTTTCATTGTCACTATTTATCTAACCTTATTGATAGTTCATGATGCAGAGGAAGCTGCAGGCAAATTTCGTTGCCGAGGAAATATTAGATACATGGTTTAGAATCAATAAAGTTGCAGCAATATACATGCCACTCCAAAAAAGAATAATTTATATATAATTCTAATTAGTTATGACATAAGTTCTGCTTATCATCGGCAAAAAAGTCAAAATCATGACGACGACCTTGAAAAATTTACCTATCTGAGCGCTGAAGGCGGATATCCATGGCAGCATTTAAACCTAATCAATTGAAATTGTATTCGCATAAAAGATTTAAGGTTGTCTCCGATTTGCCGATAATAGCTTTCGATAGGAATTTTAAAGCACAGGTAGGACCATGGATGCATTTGGTGTTGGAAATATAGACATATTCGCTGCCTCGATTCCGCAGACGGCGC